>JAEXPG010000253.1 GCA_023447015.1 Verrucomicrobiota bacterium | reverse complement strand
GCCTCGATCTGACCCGGCCGGGCACGGTCGACTTCGCCTTCAGCGACAAGCTCTCGGAGTTCCGCATCGTTCCGCAGGGAAAACGACTCGCCCGGCGGATCGACGCACTCGGTGAAGCCGGCGCCGTCGACGCGCTGCGCACCGAGTTCGAGCATCTCGACCGCGAGCGCACCCGCGCCATCCGTCTGTGGACCGCCCTAGTCGCCCGGGGCGGGCTTGGCATCGAGGACGACCGGTTCGCCTCAACCTCCTACGCGGGCACCACCCACCGGCAGTTCGCCTTCTCGATCGGCCGCCACCTGACGAACTGCCTGCGAGGCGCGGACGCGATCACGCACCTCGCACGCTGGCTCCAGTCCCATCCGCAGTTTCCGTTTCGGCCCTCAGGCAGCGAACTGGAACAACTGCTCACGGAGGACTCTCACCCGCGCCGCCGGACACTGCCCGAGCAACCGCCGCAGGCGCGACTGGAACTGGCCGCCCTCGCGACACTCGATCGCGCCGCCCTCGACGGCCAGACCGAGGAGATCCTCACCACGGCACGCCATCACGCCGAAACGGCCCCCGCCGACCGTGTCTGGGGCGACGACACGCCGCTCAGCCGCTGGCGCGACACCACCTGGTACCGCCGGAACCTCGACACCTGGGTCGATGAAACCTGGTGGCTCGTCCGCGCCGAACAAGCATGGAAGGAGCACCAGGACCAGAGCGCCGCCATCATCCTCGTGCACAACGGCTCCGCCGAGCCGCACTCCACGCTGCGGGCGCGCTGCGCGGAGTTCACCGAATGGGAAGGCGAGGCATTCTGGGATGAGCTGCTCTGGTTGCTCGAGCCCGATCTGCCGTGGCCGATCGACGAGTGCGATGCGCTGCCACGGTGGTCGGCCCAGCTTGGGCCGACTCCCGACTTCCTCGCGCGCAAGGCTGCCGCCCTCTGCCGCCAGAACATCGGACGCGCCCGCGCCGAGAACGAATCGGGCGACGAGTGGGTTTTCTGGGGCAACGCACTCGACCAGCTTGCCCAGCTCGATCCCGCCAGCGCGGCCCTCTGGCTGGGAGACGACCTCATCACCGCGCTCCGAACCCGCGTGCACCGCTGGGCGGAGACCGCGAGCGAATCGGACGAATTCTTGGCCGAAGCCCCCCTTCGGGCCGCCGCCCGCCACGGCTGGACAGAGATCATCCCGCTGCTCGAGCAAAACGAAGCGTTCGTCGACGCATGGCTGCGCTGCATGCCGGAGTTGTTTCCACTCGGACCACTCGCCCTCCGGCTCAGCGCCATCGCCCCCTCCTCGTTGGCCGCCCGATTCGCCGCACAGGCCCTGACGCAGGACAACTCGACGCACCTCCAGCGCTGCGTCGAGGGAACCTCGGCGGTGTTCAACATTCCCGCGGCCAGCCTCGGCCACAGGCAGCGCATCCACGAGGATCGTCTCGACGACAGCCTTTTCGCCGCAGCAGTCGCCTGGACCCGCTGCCGTTCCGCGACGGAATCGTGACGTGAGGGCTGACTCGCGGGATGGCTCACCCCCTCACCGCAGCTTCGACGCGAGGAGCTTCTCCCAGGCGACGAGCAGGAGGAAGCCGACCAGCAATGCGAAAGGCAGCAGCGAGAGCACGTCGGACCAGGGCCCGGCATAGAACGGGTTGTGCGCGTTCGCCCAGGCCCCGATCTTCGCGTCGACCGACGTCATCACCCCGCCAACGAGAGCAATGAGGATGCCGGCGATCGCACCGCCGGCGATGTAGCCGGAGGACAGCAGCACGCCCGGGCTCTTGTCGCTCTCGGCGGCGAGTTGAGCCTCGTCGAGCAGGGAGTGCCGCAGTTCGTGGCGCTTCCTGCGGTCGACCAACCAGCGAACCAACCCGCCGACGAAGATCGGGGTCGACGCCGAGAGCGGCAGATACACGCCCACCGCGAACGCCAGCGACGGAATGCCCGACAGCTCCAGCGTGATCGCGATGAACACCCCGAGCAGCACGAGCGCCCAGGGCAGCTGGCGGTCGAGAATGCCCTTGATGATGTAGCTCATCAGCGTGGCCTTCGGCGCGGCGTATTTGCGCACCTCGGTACCATCGGGCCGCTTGGTGAAAGCACCGTTGATACCCGGATCGACCAGCCACACGGCGTTGCCGTTGTCATCGACGAGGAACTTCCGCGCCGCACCGCCCTCTGAACCCGTCTGGTGCCACACGCGGTAGCTCGCGTTGTCGCTCTGCGCCTGAGGCCCGGTGAGCCGCTCCCGCGGTGCTCCGGCCAGCTGTTCCGCTGCGACATGCAACCCCGGCGCGACCTGCGCGGCGGGCACGTAGACGGTCGCGCTGCGATTGAGAAACAGCAGTATCCAGCCAAGCGCCAACGCAGACGTCAGGGCGCCGACGAGAATCGCGTACTGCATGAGCCTCGGCGTGCCGCCCACCAGAAAGCCAGTCTTCAGATCCTGCGAAGTCGTGCCGCCATTGGACGAGGCGATACAGACAATCGCACCGACCGAGAGCGCGCCGACATACGCCGCTCCGCCCGTTCGGCCGATGATCAGAAACACCAGGCACGTTAGAAGCAGGGTCGCCACCGTCATGCCGGAGATCGGGTTCGAGGAGGAACCGATCTCACCGGTGAGCCGCGACGACACCGTCACGAAGATGAAGCCGAACAGCACAATCAACAGGGCGCCAACGACGTTCATTTCCAGCGGTCGGGCGAGCGTGATTGCCGCCAGCAGTACCACGCAGCCGATCGCCACGAACTTCATCGAAAGATCGCGGTCAGTGCGCACGGCCGCGGCACCGTCGGCCGACTGGCCGCGGGCCCCGCGAAAATCCGCCAGGCCCGCGCGCAGCCCGTGCCAGATTGTGGGCAAGGAACGCACCACGCTGATGATGCCGCCCGCCGCCACCGCACCGGCGCCGATATAGAGCACATACGCGCCGCGGATCTGATCCGGGCTCATCTCGGCAATCGGGATCGTGCCGGGCGCGAGCGGACCGGAGAGCTTCTCGCCGAAGAACTTGATCAGCGGGATAAGCACGAGGTACGCGAGCACGCCGCCGGCGCACATGATCGAGGCGATGCGCGTGCCGATGATGTAGCCCACGCCGAGCAGCTCCGGCGAAATTTCCATGCCGACCGAACCGCCGTTGAACGGCGCTCCGAACACCTTCTCAGGAACCTCTTTCCATCCCTTCAGCGCCAGATGCACCGTCTTGTAGAGCAGCCCCACACCGAAGCCCGTGAAGATCACCTTCGCTCCCGGAAGCCGGCCGAGCCCCGCCTCCGCCGCCGCCCGCATCTCGGCCTGCGCGGACTCCGACGCCGCCGCCCGGCTCTCTGCCGAGGCGCCGGCGATGAGCACCGCGGCGCACGCCGTGCCCTCCGGGTACTTCAACACGCCGTGTTCCTTCACGATCAACGCGCGCCGCAACGGAATCATCATGAGGATGCCGAGCAGTCCGCCCAGCACCCCGACGAGCATCACGCGCGTGATCTCGAGGTCGAAGCCGAGGATGAGGATCGCCGGCATCGTCGCACCGAGGCCGAACGCGATCGACTCGCCCGCCGCGCCCGCCGTCTGCGCGATGTTGGTCTCCAGGATCGTGGCGTCACGCCCCCCGAGCTTCGCCCAGCCGCGGAACAGCGCCAGCGAGATGACCGCCACCGGGATCGACGCGCTCACCGTCAGACCGACCTTGAGCACGAGGTAGAGCGACGACGCCCCAAACAGGATGCCCAGCAGCGTGCCGGTGACCAAGGCACGCACCGTAAACTCGGGCAGGTTGACGGACGCGGGGATGAACGGCTCGAAGCCGCGCGGAGAGTGGTTTTCGTCAGCCATGGGCAATCGTGCAACCGCCCGCATGACCGCAGGAACCCCGCCCCATCGCAACGCCGGACTCGCTTCCCTGCCCCCCAGCCCTCCCCCTCCGCCCTCCGTCCTCTGTCTTCCGTCCTCCGCCCTCTGTCCTCCGCCTTCCGTCCACTTTCCCACCTTCCACCTTACACCTTCCAACTTCCCCCCTTACACCTTCTCACCTTACACCCTCCTCCCCCCGCCGCCGCTCTCCGGGTGACCACCCCGCGCCCCGCCCGCGTGCTGCCGCGCTGCCGGGGG
>JAEXPG010000193.1 GCA_023447015.1 Verrucomicrobiota bacterium | reverse complement strand
GTCACCGGCACATCGAACTCGCCGCCGGCGGGCGCGCCGACAAGCCGCACGCGCATCGACTGGCCCTCGGCGCCCTTCGGGTAGGTGTCGATCTGGAGCCGGTTGAACATCAGCACCTGGATCGACTTCTCGACCTCCCGCAGCGACGCGTACTCCGGGCTGCGCGGGGAGCGTCCCGAGGTCAGCAGCTGCAGGTCCCGGGTGAAATGCACCCGGCCCATCTCACCCTGACCGAGGCGGAGCACACCCGTGCCGATCCCGACCCGGCCATTGCGCCAGCTCACGGGGATCGAACCGTCGACCGAGCCGTCGGCTTCGGCCGGCACGTCGTCGAACAGTTTCAGCAACTGCTCGAGCTTCACGCCCTTCAGGCTCAACCGGGTATCCAGTTCCGGGTGTCGCAGGTCGATGGCGAAGGGAGTGCACTCGAGCTGCCCGCCCAGACCGGCGCTGACCCAGCACTCAACGCTCAATTTCCCAGGGAGCTCGCCAGCGAAGGTCATGGAGCCGTTGACCAGCTCCACCGCGCCGAATGCGGCCCGCTGATAGGTGAGCGTCTGCGCCGGCGCCGTGCGCAGCGGCCGCAGATCCGTCCAGGCGACCCGGCCGCGGAGTCCTTCCACCGCGAGCCCTTGGGTGGGCCGCCGGAGGTTCAGATCGTTCAAGATGAGGTCGGCACCGATGGTCCAGGCGCCCTGCGCGTAACGGTCGCGTCCGCTCAGGCCCACTCCGCCGCTCAGTTCGAAATCCGCCAGTTGCGGCCAGAGCCGCGCCAACGGTTCCTTGCCACTCAAGACCGCAGGATCGAAACCGAAGGTGCCCTCCGTCTCGAAGCCGTCGCCCCAGCGCAACGTCTGCTCAAGGGTCGGCTGGATCGCCAAGTCGGGCACCGTGCAGCCGGCCTGCACCGTGCCCCCGTCCAGCCCGACCTTCGCCGCGACCTGCCAGCCGGTGCTGCGCAGTCCGCCGGGAGCGCTCAGCTCCGCGATCGTCAGGCCAAGATCAAGCCCCGCGGTCTCGTACACCTCCGCCCCGCGGGAGTTGAGTTTGAAGCCCACGCCGGTCGCACACCACGCGGTGCCGCCGCGCACGACCGCGTCCGAGAACTTGCCCTCGTAATCGCCGGCCCAGAGCAGCTCGCGCCACACCCGCGCCGCCGGCAACGCACCCCACCGGACGATCGACCGATGCCACACCCGCGGCCACCGCAGGTTGAGCGTCGCGCCCGGCGCGATCAGCGACCACGCGCCGCTGCGGGCGAGGACGTCGTGCGTCTCGAGCGTCGCGCGGCCCGAGAGATGATTGCGGTCGACATTGACCACCGCCTCGCCGCCAAGGACGGCCTCGATCCGGCCGCCGGGCCAGACCAGCGTGCGCCGTTGCGCGGGCACAGCGAGCTCCGCGCGCACCCCCTCGTCGCCTGCGTCCAATACCGCATTCAAAGTCACCTTCGCCGCCACGGTCTCGGGTTGGAGTTTCCACGCCGCACCATCGGCCGCCAGCCAGCGCCCGGCATCGAGCGCCATCTGGCCCTGCGCCACCATGCGCGGGTGACCCTCGCGCCAGCCACCCACCGTCGCCTCGAAGGCGGCAAGCTGCAGCGGGCACGGGCCCTTCAACTCCAGCGCCGCGGCGGACACGCCGAGCTCGGCCCCGTCCCATTTTGCGCGCACCTCGGCCGGGGCGCTCAGGCTCCAGCCATGGGCGTCGGCCGCGGAAAGCTTGAGGAAAGCCTCGGCGGTGAAGGGCGCGTCCGGCCCGCCGTGCCGCGCCGTCACCTCGCCCGAACCGGCCAGCTCGAACCCGGCCAGCGCCGCCCGCCCGCCAGCGAAACTCAGTCGCGCCCCCTGCGGCTCGACGACCAGCAGGGGCTCCTCGAGCCGCGCCCGCCTGTCACCAGCCGCCCACGACGCCTGCGCCGTGCGCAGCTCGCAGCGCCAGGCCCCCTCGGTCTCCATGCCGAGGAGAAACTTCCCGGCCCCGGCGCTCGCGGTGGCCGCCCCGTCCTGCCAGTCGAACGCCGGCAGCTCCGCCTCCACCTTCGCCGTGCGCCAGCGCCCGGCGGCGAGCATCGCCGTGCCGGTCACCCGCACCTCCGCCTTCTGCTCAAAACTCGCCGCGGTGACGGCCGGCAGCGCCACGCCCAGCAGCAGCGGCCGCCAGTCCGCCGGCACCAGCCGCCCGTCGTGCACCCCGAGCTCCACCGACCCTTCGGCCAGATCGCCGCGCACGGACACCCGCCCGGCCAGGGCGGGCGCATCCACGGCCAGCTCGGCCCGAAACTCCTCCACCCGCGAATCGAAATACCCGCCGAACGGAAGCTCGAGCCGGTGCTCGCCGTTCACCAGCACCGCCCGGGACTGCTCGATCTCCAGCCGCCCATAGGGGAAACCGCCGCTCTGCGGTTGCAGCGCCCCGCGCAGCTCCGCCAACCGGTTCATCTGCACCTCGAGCAGCAACCCGCGCAGCACCACATGCGGCGACCCCCGGCGCGCGAGCACGCCCCAGCCGAGTTCCGCCCGCGCCTCCTCGGCCCGCAACGTCAGCCCGGGCAACTGCAGTTGCACCGGCCCGACCACCGCCCGCCGCCAGGAAAGCTCCCGCAGATGGGCGGCATCCGTCTCCACGCCCAGCTCGCGCAGTTCCGACAACAGCCGGCGCTCGACCCAATGGTTGAACGGCGGCAGCCAACCCGCCGCCGCCACGCCGCCGAGCACGGCGACGAGCAACGCGAGGGAACCCAGCAGGCGCAGGAGTTTTCGCCGTGATCTTCTCATCCGCAGTTTGCCCGGCGATCGAACCGTCCCCGCCCCCCCGATGCGAGTGCAAACACACCGCGAGACCGCCCCGCCGAAGTCTTACGTTTCCTTCGCGGATCACCCCCGCGTGGGAGCGCCGACACCCTCCGCAGCTCCGGCACCCACCGCTGGTCCCCGGCCGTCCACCGTCCGGCCCCCGCGGGCCGTCGCCCGTCCTCATCCGCCTTGCCCTGCCCCACCCCTCCGGTTTCTCATCCCACCCACATGGAACTC
>JAEXPG010000190.1 GCA_023447015.1 Verrucomicrobiota bacterium | reverse complement strand
GCCGACCAGATCCTGAAAGTGAAGGAGCCCCAGTCATGAAGAAGACGATTCCGACGACGACGTTCGCCCTCGCCGCGCTTGCGGTGGCCGCCGTGGCCCTGGCCGCGCCGGAGAAGACCCACCTGGCGCGCTCGGTGAGCACCCGCAAGATGGCGGACTCGGTCCACGCGGTGATCGCCGCCGACCAGCGCGTCTATGCGGAGACGGCCGCGCGTCTCGAAGGTGCGCCGGGCCACGCCGAACTGCTCCGCCGGGCGGCCCGCAGCATCCAGACCCATGGCGCGGAATTCTCCTACGCGTTGCGTTCGCTGCAGCCCATCGCCGCGAGCAACGGGGCGCAGACCGAGGCCGAGCAGACCGGTCTTGCGTTCGTCGCGGGCCATCCCGGCGAGAACTACTACACCGAGGAGGAGCTTGGCGGCCGCAGTTACTTCACGGCGATCTACGCGCAGAAGGCGGAGCTCGCCGCCTGTGTCGACTGCCACAATGCGAACCCCCGCAGCCCGCGCCGCGATCTCAAACTCGGCGACGTGATGGGCGGTCTCGTGGTGCGCGTGCCGTTGGAGTTCTGAGCGGTTCGCCGGTGCGGCTTGTGCCAAGTGGGGGCGGCTCGCGCGGTTCCGGGCGGCCGGGGCCTATTCCGCCCCTTCGAGCATCTCGGGATCGAGGGTGCCCTCGCCGACGCGGGTGACGCCGCCGGTCATCTTGATCGCGAAGTCCGCGCCGATCTCGATGCCGATCCGGCCGCCGGGCATGTGCACGGTGACGGCGTTGTCCACGAGGCCGAGCCGGTGGGCGACGGCGGCGGAGGCGGAGCTGCTGGAGCCGGAGGCGAGGGTGTAGCCGGCGCCGCGCTCCCAGATCTCGATGCGGATGTTCGCGCGGTCGAGGACCTGGAGGAACTGGACGTTGGTGCGGCGCGGGAAGTTGGCGTGGGTCTCGAGGTGCGGCCCGTAGGTGTGCGCGAGTTCCGGCGACACGGCGGGCAGCGGGATGACGCAGTGCGGGTTGCCGATCGTGGCGGCGCAGTAGGTGAAGGGGCGGGCCTTCACGGTGATGGTGTCGTTGATCACCTCGCGCTCGGGGCCGGCGACGGGGATCTTCGCGCTGTCGAAGCTGACGTGGCCCATGTCGACGGTGATCGAGCGGCCGCCCTTGGCGATGCGCACCTCGACGAGGCCGCCGACGGTGTCGAGGTGGAAGGGCTCCTCCCGCACGAGACCGCAGTCGTAGAGGTAGCGGGAGAAGATGCGGATGCCGTTGCCGCTCTTCTCGGCCTCGGAGGCGTCGGGGTTGAAGATGCGCAGGGCGAAGGGGGCGCGCGCGGAGGGGATCGGGCCCCAGAGGATGCCGTCGGATCCCGCGCCGAAGTTGCGGTGGCAGATGCGGCGGATCTGGGCGGGCGTCGGCAGGGGGCCGGCGGTGCGCGGGTCCATCACGAGGTAGTCGTTGCCGAGGGCGTGGTACTTGGTGAAGCGCATGGCGAAGGATGGACGACTGGAGAAAGGGGCGCAGCGAGGCCGGGAACCGGCGCTCAGTTGCCGTGTTCGGCGAGCCAGCGCTCGGTCTCGATGGCGGCCTGGCAACCCATGCCCGCGGCGGTGATCGCCTGGCGGTAGGTGTGGTCGGCGCAGTCGCCGGCCACGAACACGCCCGCGATGGCGGTGCGGACCTGGCTGCCGGCGGCGGGCACGATGTAGCCGTTCTCGTCGGTCGGCACGGCGCCGACGAAGGGCTTGGTGTTGGGCTGGTGCCCGATGGCGACGAAGACGCCCTTGCAGGGGAGGTCGGTGAGTGCGCCCGTCTTCACGTTCTTGAGCTTCACGGCGGCGACATTGCCCTGCGCGTCGCCGGTGATCGTGGCGACGACCGAGTCCCAGGCCGGCTTGATCTTCGGATGCTCGAGCATGCGCTGCTGCATGATCTTCGAGGCGCGGAGGGTGTCGCGGCGGTGGACCAGCGTGACCTTGGAGGCGAAGCGCGTGAGGAACAGCGCCTCTTCGCAGGCCGAGTCGCCGCCGCCGACGACGATCACCTCCATGCCGCGGTAGAACGCGCCGTCGCAGGTGGCGCAGGTCGTGACGCCCTTGCCGCCGAAGAACGACATCTCCTCGGGCAGGCCGATCATGCGCGGGGCGGCGCCGGTGGCGATGATGACGGCGCGGGCGTGGATCTCGCGTTCGCCGGTGCGGAGGATCTTCACGGCGCCGGTGAAGTCGACCGACTGCACGAGGCCGCTCTCGTAACGGGCGCCGAAGCGGGCGGCCTGTTTGCGGATGGTGTCGGTGAGGGTGTAGCCGTCGATGCCGTGTTCGAAGCCCGGGAAGTTCTCGACCTCGGAGGTCGTCGTGAGCTGGCCGCCGGGTTGGCTGCCCTCGAGCACGAGCGGCGCGAGGCCGGCGCGGGCGGTGTAGACCGCGGCGGTGAGGCCGGCGCAGCCGGTGCCGATGATGACGACGTTCTCGATGGTGGTGGGCGTGGACATGGCGTGGAAAACGGGGTGAGTGAAGTGTGCTGCGACGCAACGGAGCGGGCCACCGCGCGGCAAGCGGAAAGACCGTCGCGAGAAGTGCCACGGAACAAGGCCCGGGTGCCAAGCCCCCCCTCAGCTCCGCGAAACCTCGCAAGTTCACCGCATGGCCCGGTTGGCCGTTCCGACCAAATAAACCGACGGTCGTCGGTATATTTGGTCGGAAC
>JAEXPG010000306.1 GCA_023447015.1 Verrucomicrobiota bacterium | reverse complement strand
GACGACCACCGGCCTCGCGCGGATCGTCGCGGCGCCGGCGGTGGTCGCGGAGACGGTCGGCCAGCGGGTGTATTTCTCGGTGCGCGCGCCGGCCGGCGAGGAGGTGCTCGCCTCGGCGCGGGTGCGCGCCGCCGGGGTGCTGACGCCGCTGGCGCGGCGGAGGGCGGCGGGGTTCGACGGCTACCTCGCGGACTCCGGGGTGGCGTTCAAGTTCAACCGCGCCCGCTGGCTGGGGCGGGCGCGCGCGGCCAACGCGTATCGGAAGTTCTGTGCGGCGGCGGCGCGGCGGTTCGAGCGCATCCTCGGTCTCGGGCTGGAGGATGCGCCCGCGTTGCGCTCGATCCACGTGGCGATGCTGCTCGGCAGCAAGGCGGAGATGAGCGGCGAGCAGCGCGACCTGTTCATGAATTCCGGGACCATGCACCTCTTCGCGATTTCAGGGCTCCATATCGCGGTGATCTGGGCGGTGCTGGCCGGTCTGCTTGGCGCGGCCCGGGTGCCGCGGCTGGCCGGCATCGTGACGGGGCTGGTGGCGCTGCTGTTGTACGTGCAGATCACCGGCGGCGCGCCGTCGGCGATGCGGTCGTGGCTGATGATCGCGTTCGTGCTGATGGCGCGGGTGCTGCGGTGGACGCGCAACCCGCTGGCCGGCATCGCGGCCTCGGCGCTGGTGGTGCTGTGGTGGGACCCGTGGCAGCTGTTCGGCCTGGGGTTCCAGATGTCGTACGCGGTGGTGGCGGCGCTCCTGCTCCACGGGCTGGTGCTGGACGAGCGCCTCCAGGCCGGATGGAAACCGTGGGCGGATCTCCCGCCGGCGGAGTGGGGCCGGTGGCGCCAGGCCGCCCGTTGGCTGGGCGGCCACGTGATCTCCGGGTTCGCGCTGGCGGTGGCGGCGACCCTCGTGAGCGTGCCGATGACGCTCGCGGCCTTCGGGGTGATGACGCCCGGCTCGATGCTCGTGAACCTCGTGTGCATCCCCGCTTCGAGCCTGTCGATCATCGCCGGGATCGGCTCGATCCTCGCCGGCCTGGTCGGACTCGAGCCCGTGAGCATCTTTCTCAACCACGCCAGCGCGTTGGTCATCGCGACGATGGAGGGCGGTCTCGCGGGGGCGATGCGCGTGCCGGGGATGTACTGGCCGGCGCAGTTCCGGGCGGACTGGCTCGGCGGTGCGGTGTTGCTGGTGCTGCTCGCCGGGCTACTGGCCGGCTACGGGTGGCGGTGGCGCAAGGGCGCGGGCGGCGTGTGGCTGCCCGTGGCGGGGCTGCTGCTCGTGCTGACGGTGCTCGTGCATCACGGCGCGCCGCCGGTGGCGGCACCAGCGGCGCAGTCGTCGGGAAACTTGCCAGCGGCGGACCCGGCGGCTATCGCCACACGCCCATGAAGAGCGCCTACGAACTTGCGATGGAGCGGCTGAAGGCCGCCGAACCGGACGCCGTCCCGCTGACCGCTGAGCAGAAGGAGCGGCTGGCCGAGCTCGATGCGCGCTACAAGGCGAAGATCGCCGAGCGCGACATCTTCCTGCGCAAGGCCTACGACGAAGCGCTCGAGCGCGGCGAGGCGGAGGCGGTCGTGCAGCTCCGGCAGCAGATGGCCAGCGAACGCGCGCGGCTCGAGGACGAGCGCGAGGCGGAGAAAGAGCGCGTGCGCCAGGCGCGGTGAGCGTCACCCGGGGCGGCGTGCGCCGCGTTCGCGCCCGGGCGCGAGCGGCACAGTCAGCGGGCTGAACGTGACGGCGGGGCCGGACGTCCGGAGACGACGCCTCGCGCCGGAGGCCTAGCCGGCGAACTCGTTGGCCGGAAGGCCGGCGACCCCGGGATTCACGGCGAACAATGCTCCGGCGAGCGGCTGGTTCGCGAGCTCGGCGGCGCTGAGGCCGATGCTTGCGGAGGTGATGTAGAGTGTGTCGAGCGCCGGGCCACCGAAGGCGCAGGAGGTTGGCCGTTGCACGGGCAGCCGGATCTCGGCGAGCGTGGCGCCGGTGGCGGCGTCGATGCGGAGGACACGCCCGCCGTCCCAGAGCGCGATCCAGAGGTGGCCTTCGGCGTCGATCGTCATCCCGTCGGGGCAGCCGTCGGCGACGGCGAATTCCCGGAGGGTGCGCTGGTGGGTGAGCGCACCGTCGATCGGGCTGAAATCGAAGCTCTCCACGCGGCGCGCGAGGGAGTCGATGTGGTGGAGCGTGCGGTTGTCGCGGCTCCAGACGATGCCGTTGGGAATGGTGAGATTGCGGCGGCGCGGCTCGGCGCGCAGCTCGGGTTGCAGGCACCAGAGGACGCCGTCGCCGGGGGTGGCGTTGCAGGCCATGGAGCCCACCCAGAGCCGGCCGAGGGAGTCGCATTTGCCGTCGTTGAACCGGTGGTCGGCGGGCAGGAGCGGCTCGACGGGGAACGCGGTGAGGCGGGCGTGGGCGAGGTCGACGAAGGCGAAGCCGCGCTGGAGGGCGACGAGCACCTCGCTGCGGCGGGTGGGCACGACCGTGCCGACGGACTCGCCGACGAGCGCGGTGAGCGTGCGGCCGGTGGCGGGCTCGTAGCCGTGGACGGCATGCCCGGCGATGTCGACCCAGTAGAGCCGGCCGGTGCGCGCATGCCAGATCGCGCCCTCGCCGAGCCGGTTCCGGAGGTTGGGCAACGGGGTGACGACGGACGAGGTCATAGGGGAAGGGTGTTGGCGGACGTTCCGATGTTGTGCGTACGGTAAGCCCGCGCGGGCGGGGCGGCAATGCAACGACCGGTGCTGGCGCGATGGCGCGGACGGGGAACGAGCGCGGCTATTGCGCCATCGCCGTGCCCGCGTGCCTGCCGGTGGTCCAGGCGGCCTGGAAATTGAAGCCGCCGGTGAGTCCGTCGATGTCGAGCACCTCGCCGGCGAAGAACAGGCCGGGACGCAGGCGGCTCTCCATCGTGCGGAAGTCGACCTCGCGCAGGCTCACGCCGCCGCAGGTCACGAACTCCTCGCGGTTCACCGCCTTGCCGGAGACGGGAAACTCGCTCGCGGTGGCGAGGCGCGCGAGCGCCTGCATGACGGCGGCGGGCGCCTCGGCCCAGGTGACGCCGCTGCGCGCGCCCGAGGCCGCGACGAGCTGCTCCCAGAGGCGTTGCGGCAGCTCAAGCGGGCTCCAGGTGTGGAGCTGCTTGCGGCCATGCGTGGTGCGCAACGCGGTAAGCTTCTCCAGCGCGCCGGCCGTGGTGAGCGCCGGCACGAAATTGAGCGCGACCGTGAACCGGTAGTCCCGCGCGGCGAGTTCGCGTGCGCCCCAGGCGGAGAGGCGCAGGATCGCCGGGCCGCTCAGCCCCTCGTGGGTGAACAGCAGCGGGCCGGCGCCCTGCAGCTTCGTCCCCGGCACGGAGGCAACCGTCTCCGGAATTACGATGCCGGCGAGGGCGGCGCAGCGCGGATCGGCGACGCGGAAGGTGAAGAGCGACGGTACCGGCGGCTCGATGCGATGGCCGAACGCGGCCGCGAGATCGAGCCCTTTGGCCCCGCCGGTGGCGAGGAGCACGCGGTCGGCGGCGACGGTCTCGCCGGTGGAGAGCGAAAGGGTGAACGCCGCGCCGTCGTGGGCGATCCGTTGCACCGCGCAGCGGGTGCGCAGATCGACGCCGGCGGCGCGCGCGGCGCCGAGCAGGCAGTCGATCACCGTCGCGGAATCGTCGCTGGCCGGGAAGAGGCAGAGGTCGGGCTGGGTGACGAGCGGCACGCCGCGCGCCTCGTACCAGGCGATCGTCTCGCGCGGGCCGAAACGGTGGAACGGCCCGAGGAGTTCGCGGCCGCCGCGCGGGTAGTGGGCGACGAGGTCCCGCGGCTCGGTGCGGGCGTTGGTCACGTTGCAGCGGCCGCCGCCGGAGATGCGCACCTTGGCCAGCGGCTGGGGGGCGGCCTCGAAGATCGTCACCCGGCCGCGCGCGCCGGGCGCCTCGGCGCACTGTGCTCCGAGCGACTCGGCGCACTGTGCACCGCGCAGCTCGGCGCACGTGATGGCGGCGAAGAAGCCCGCGGCGCCGCCGCCGACGATGGCGATGTTGGGACGATCCGGCATGTGCGGGGAGTTTGTTTCACGCCCGGATCGGTTTGGAAATGCCGGAAACGCGTGCGGGCTGCGCCGCCGACGCCCGGAGGATTCCGCTCAACGCGACCCGCCGGCGCGGTTGCACGGAAGGCCCCGGCGGCAGGTCATGGCGCCACGGCGGCGCGGCGGACGCGCCTGGGCCGACGCGTGGCCGTGCCGGAGCCGCCCCAAGGTGAATCCGGCGGGCGGATTGAGCGCGCGGCGGGGCGACGCTTTCGCGTTTGCCGGCGGCGGGGCGGCGCAGTTCGCTCGCGGGCATGGTCAAGATCACCGCGGTTTATGAAGGCGATCTCCACACGGTGGCGACGCACGGTCCGTCCGGTCAGACGCTCGCGACCGACGCTCCGGTCGACAACCAGGGGCGCGGCGAGACGTTCTCGCCCACCGACCTCGTGGCGACGGCGCTCGGCTCCTGCATGCTCACGATCATGGGCATGA
Source organism: Verrucomicrobiota bacterium (assembly GCA_023447015.1). Taxonomy (GTDB): domain Bacteria; phylum Verrucomicrobiota; class Verrucomicrobiia; order Opitutales; family Opitutaceae; genus CAJCBL01. The sequence continues at coordinate 912 of JAEXPG010000306.1, read as the reverse complement.
CGGCCCGCAAGCTCGGGCTCGAGCTCAAGGGCGCGCGCGTCGAGGTGACGAAGGACATGACGCCGCCGCCGCGCCGCATCGCGAAGCTCACCACCGAGATCTGGATTCCGCTCCCGCGCAGTGCCGACCCACAGGGCCAGCTCGAGCGCGCCGCGTTCACGTGCCCGGTGCACCGCAGCCTGCTCGCCGAGATCGAGAAGCCGGTGGTGTTCCACTGGCAGGAGTGAGGATCGCGCTTCCCGCGCGATCCTGTCGCCACCTTTCCCGTTGCCACGCCGGGGCGGGGGACGTTGCTTCTCGCGCATGGCCAAGCCTTCCCAAGCCACCTGGGGCGGCCGCTTTTCCAGCGGTCCCGCCGACTTGATGCTCCGCTTCAGCGAGTCCGTGTCGTTCGACCAACGGCTCGCGCCGTTCGACATCGCTGGCAGCAAGGCCCACTCGGCCATGCTGGCGCACGTCGGCATCATCACACCGGCCGAGCGCGACGCCATCCACAAGGGGCTCGACGCCGTCCTCGCCGAGATCGAGGCGGGCAAGTTCGTGTGGGACACGAAGCTCGAGGACGTGCACATGAACATCGAGCAGGCGCTCAAGCAGCGCGTGCCGGCCGCCGCCAAGCTCCACACCGCCCGCAGCCGCAACGACCAGGTGGCGACGGACATGCGGCTCTATTTCAAACATGCCTGCCGCGAGATTGCCGTGCGCCTGCGCGCGCTCCAGCGCGTGCTCGTCGACCTCGGCCACCTGCACCAGGACGTCTACATCCCCGGCTACACGCACCTCCAGCGCGCGCAGCCGGTCTCCATCGCGCACCACCTGCTCGCCTGGGTCGAGATGATCGGGCGCGACGTGCGCCGCTTCGAGGAAGTGGCCGCGCACGCCAACGTCTGCCCGCTCGGCGCGGGCGCCATC
>JAEXPG010000111.1 GCA_023447015.1 Verrucomicrobiota bacterium | reverse complement strand
GGTCGCTCGTGCTCATCCAGCGGCCGGGCTCGAGCGTGCCGTCCTCCGGATAGGGCGTGTGGGGCGACCAGACGGCGCGCCAGCGCACCGCGGCGCGGGCGTTGGGGGCGCCATGGAAATAGCGCGACAGCACGCGCACACGGCTCTCGCCCGCGGTGGCGGCCGGGGCGTCCGTCGCCTCGGCGGCAAACGGCGGCGCGCGGAACTCGTCGACCTTCACCGGGCAGCTGGTGCCGAGGGCGCGGAGCACGTAGTGGCCGGTCGGCATGGCGGAGGGGAGCGCGATCTCGGTCTCCCAGGCGCCGGCGGCGTTGAGGGTCGTTTCGCCGGAAAGGAACGGCTCGTCCTGCGTGGAGCGGATCAGTTCCCACGCCACGGGGGTGCCGGCGGCCGGCAGCGCGAGTGTGCCGTCGTCGACGGTGCGGACGATGCCCTTGGCCTTCAGCGTCTCGCCGGGGCGGTAGATGCCGCGGTCGGAGAACAGCCATTGGCGCAGGGCGGCGCGGCCGGAGTCTTGTTCGCCGTCGCCATCGGAGTCGGCGCCGGAGTTGCCGGCGCGGGGGATGCCGCCGCCGAGGTCGACGAAGTGCGCGGAGACCGCCTCGCCCCGGCGGACGAGCACGAGCGTGGCGCTTTCGTCGGAGCGGAGCGGGGGCAGCGTGGCCTGGCCGTCGGCCTCGGTGCGGGCGCGGCCGAGTTCCTTGCCGTCGGTGGCGAGCACCTGGAGCTCGGCCTGTGCGACGGGTTCGCCGGTGACGACGTCGAAGAGGCGCGCGAGGAGCCCGTCGCGGGTGGTTTTCCAGACGAGGAACTCGCGGTTCATCAGGACGAGCACGCGGTTGCCGGCGATGCGGCCGTCCGTGGCGGCGCCGGCGATCTCGAAGAGGTAGGTGCCCTCGGGCAGGTGGTCCGGGGCGAACGTCACGTTGCGCGGGACCTCGCGGTCGCCCGTGGTGGCGTCGAAGTCCCCCTCGGCGACGACGGGCAAGCGAAGGGCGGGGACGAGCAGCTCGGTCTGGCGGAACGGCCGCTCGTCGGTGGCAGGATCGCGGCGGGAGTCGTCGCGTTCGCGGTACTCGTCGAGGCGGGCGCGCACGGTGGCCAGCGCTTCGGCCGGCACGCGGGCGAGGCGCCAGTGGAGCGCGCCGGTGTTGACCTGGGCGAGGTCGAGCGCGAGTCCCTGGTGCGCGCTGGTGGTGACGACGCTGCGCGGGATGATCACCGCGGGGCGCTTGTCGCCGAAGCGGGCGTGCCACGTCTCCGGTTTCTCGAGCGCAAAACCGCGGCGGCTGCGCAGTCCGGCGGCGATGTCGACGCGGTAGCGGCGGGCGGGGTCGAAGTCGCCGTACACCCGCAACGTGCCCCAGTCGGTCTCGAGACGGAGGTTGGGCACGGCCGGCGTGAACGTGAGATCCTTGAGCGCGACGCAGGCCGGATCGATCGCCTGGTTGAACCGCAACTCGACGAAGGCCCCCAGCACGGGCTGGTGCAGGCCGGCGACGGAGTCGAGCTGCAGCGACTCGGTGCGCCCGAGGGGGAAAACGTGGACGTAGGCCAGGCGGCTGCTGTCGACGGCGCAGCGGGTGTCCTCGACGAGCAACTCGTAGCGGTGGTCGGTCGGCAGGGGCCGGCGCGGCGTGACGGTGAAACGGGTCGCGGCGGCGGGATTGAGCGCAGGCGCGAGCACGACCTCGCTCCCGGTCGTGCGTCCCTGCTCATCGCGCCACACGGCGGTGCGTGCGACCTCGGCGGCGGCGACGGGGTGGCTGAACTCGAGGGATAGGGACGGTTGCGCCGGGATCAGGCTCGAGTAGGGCGACCAGGGCAGGCGTACGACGAAGAGCGCCTCGGGCCATTGCAGGCCCCAGTGCGGGGCGGCGACGGGTCGGGCGGCGGCATCGGCGAGCCCGGGGCGCAGTTGTAGCCGATAAACGGTGGCAGGCGCGGGTGTGCCGGTGACGGTGAGTTCGCCCTCGGTCTGGCTTCGCCAGCGGAAGCGGGCCGGCAGCGCGGGGGAGAATTCCACCGGCGGGGCGGCGACGGGGAGGTCGAGGGCGGACGTAGCCACCATCGGCGCGGCGAACGAGACCGCCACGGCGTCGTTGCGGCGCAGGGGACGGGCGGGCTGCTGCGCGGCGGTGGCGCTGTCGTCCTGGTCGGGATCGAGCACGCGGGCGGTGATGCCGCCGACGGCGGCGTGGAGCGGTGGCGCGGAAAGGTCGGGCCTCGCGGGCGGGTTCTGCTCGGTCGGGCAGCCGCTGAAGCAGGCGGCGACGGCGAGCATCAGGGCGGAGCCGAGAAGATGGATGAGGCGGCGTGGCTTCATTTCGCCTCCTCCGCGGACTGGTCCGCTTCGAGCCGTTCGGCGGTGGCGAGGTCCTGGGCGGCCTCGGTGAAACGCTGCAGCTGGCGCAGGCTTTTCGCCCGCGCTCGGAGGAGATCCGGACGCGTCTCGCAAACGCGCAGGCAGGCGGTGAACGTCTCGACGGCGTCGGCGTGGCGGCCCTGCGCCTGCCAGACCAGGGCGAAGAGCCGCTGGAGTTCGGGGTCTGCCTCGCCCGGTTCCTCGGACTGGGCGGTGATCGCACGCTCGACCTGGGCGGAGGCCTGGGCGATCTCACCGCGCCGCAGCAGCGCGAGAATCGCCACGGCGTGGGCGGGAAGAAAGCCCGGCTGTTCCTGCAGGAGTGTCCGGGCCTCCTCCAGCGCCGGCTCGGCGAACCCGAGCTCGCACAGCAGGCGTGCGCGCTCGGCGCGGGCGTGGTGGTCGCTCCCGCCGGCGGCGAGCTGTGTGTCGAGTAACAGGAGTTGTTCCCAACGCGGCCACTGGCCGTCGAAGCGGTCGAGGAGGCCGGCGAGCACCGTGCTGGGCGCGAGCCACGGCAGCGGGGTGAGCGGGTCGACGGCGTCGGCGGCGGGCGGACGCACGAACGAGCGCGGCAGCCCCAGGACCGCGCCGAACAGCGTCGGCATCCGCGCGGAGGGGACGGCGACGGCGACCTGTTGCAGATCGTCGGCCGCATTCTGCCAGAGACCGGTGCGCGCGCAGAGCAGCGCGCGTTCGAGCCGGCGGCGCGGATCGCGGGGCGAGGCGCTCACGGCCTCGTCGGCCGACTGGAGCGCGGGGAGGACGCGCTCGGCGCGTTCCCAGGCGGGGAGCGCGTCCCTGACCGCCGGGACGGCCGCGGCCATGGTCTTCAGCAGGCGGAAGTCATCCGGGGCCGAGTCCCATTGGCGGAGGCGGAGCGCGATGTGGGCGCGCGTGAGCCGCGCCTCGGGGGCGTCGGCAAGGCCGAGGCGCTCGTCGCTGCGCACGCGGGCGCGGTCCCATTGGCCGCGTTTGACGAGGACGCCGACCAGCTCGTCGAGCCCTTCGATCCGATTCGAGGCGGTGACGGCGGGATCGTCGACATACTCGACCCAGTGCGCGGTGCAGTCGTCCCAGTCTGCGCGGGCGGCGGCGGACAGGGCCCGGAGGCGGGTGACCTCGGGGTGACGTTGGGGGGCGGCCTGTTCGACGGCGGCGAGGGTGGCGTCGAGGTCGTCGAAGAGGCGGGCCTGGAGAAGCCCGAAGGAGACGGCGAGCAGTCGATCGGGCGTGTGGTCGAGCCGGGTGAGGCGGCGCGCGATCTCGCCGACGGCGGCGCGGTCATCGGCGCGTTGGGCGAAGGCGAGCTGCTGCTCCAGGTCGAGCAGCTGGTGGCGGATCTGGGAACGCCAAGCGAAGAAGCCGGCGAGGCCGCCGAGCGACAAGGCGGCGGCGCAGGCGGCAAGGCGGAGCCGGTGCGGCCGCGGCGGGCGGGCGGGCGTGAGGGCGGGAACGTCGGGCATGGAGAGGGAGCGTGGCCGGAGGCGCGGAGCGGGCTGCGATGGGAGGATCAGGACGGGAGGAACGTCCGGGAGAATGCCACACGAGGATGAGACCCATGTGAAGAGTCGATGTGGTTTCGGTGAAAACCGCGGTCGAACGGGCGCGCGGCGCGTCGGGAGGGCGGCGTTGCAGTGCCGTGAGTCAGCTCCGGTCGAGAAGACGTCCGGCCAACAGGCCGGAGAGCAGCCATGGTTGCAGTTGGCCGCTCTGCCCAGGTCGAGCAATCGCGGGCGTCGCCCGCGTGCCAGGGACGGCGGTTACGGCTCGAGCCAGACGTGCTGGTAGTGGCGGATGGCGGTCGGTGCGTTGGTCCAGCCGCGCACCGCGGGATGCACGAGGTAGTTCTGCACGTCGTAGTAGAGCGGGATGACAGGCAAGTCGCGCATGAGGAGGGACTCGGCCGCCTGGAAGGCCGCGAAGCGGCGGGCGGGATCGAGCGCATGGTTGGCTTCGTCGATGCAGCGGTCGTAGTCGGGATTGCTCCAGCCGGCCCAGTTGCTGCCGTTGGCGGTGACGTTGGTCTCCAGAAAGTTCAGCGGATCGGGATAGTCGGCGATCCACGCCGCGAGGGCGATCGAGTAGGCCAGGCGGTGCTGGTTCTCGAGCGCGACCTTGTTCTCCAGCTGGGCGATGGAGGAGCGGATGCCCAGCTCGCGGCGCCAGGTCTCCTGGAGGTACTCGGCGATCTTCGCGAGGTCGCCGTTGGCGCGGATCTGGATCTCGAGTTCGGGCAGCCCTTGTCCGCCGGGAAAGCCGGCCTCGGCGAGCAGGCGGCGGGCGAGGTCGACATCGGTCGTGAGGCGGGTCGTGGCGGTGTAGCCGCCGCAGGCGGGCGGGGTGAAGGAGGCCGCCGGGAGTTTCGTTCCGGCGAGGACGCTGGTGCAGAGCACCTCCCGGTCGATCGCGAGGGAGAGCGCGCGGCGGACGGCGGGGCGGTCGAGCGGCGGGCGCGTGGTGTTGACGTTCAGATACCACGTGCTCAGCAGCGGCTCGGAGCGGAGCAGGGGCGGGGTGCGGTCGTGGTATGCGGCGACCCGCGGTGCGGCGAGCTGGAAGGTGGCGTGGCTCTGGCCCGCGCGAAAGCCCGCCTCCTCGGCGTCGGCGTTCTCGGTGGGGAGCAGCACCAGTCGGTTGAGGCGGACGTTGGCGGCGTCCCAGTACCGCGGGTTGCGGGCGAGGACGATGCGATCGTTGGGTGTCCAGCGTTCGAGCACAAAGGCGCCGTTGCCGACGAGGCGGCCCGGCTTTGTCCACGGCGAGGTGCGGTCGAGGGCGGAGCCGGAGGCCTCGACGGTGGCGCGGTGGACCGGCAGCCAGGTCGAATGGGCGGCGAGGGCGGGCAGGTGGGGCGTCGGCTGCTCGAGGGTGAGGCGCAATGTGGTCGCGTCGACGGCCTCGGCCCCAACCACGGCGGAATCGGTGAGGTGGCCGGTATTGAAGGCCCGGGCGTTCTTCAGCGGCCAGAGCATGTAGCTGTACGAGCTGGCCAGCTGGGGCGCGAGGATGCGCCGGAAGGCGTAGACGAAGTCGTCCGCGGTGACCGGATCGCCGTTGGACCAGCGGGCCGCGGGCCGGAGGTGGAACGTGTAGCAAAGGCCGTCGGGCGAGACTTCCCAACGCTCGGCGGTGCCGGGACGCACCTCGGTGGAGGCATCGTCGATGACGGTGAGGCCCTCGAACAGCGCGGCGGTGACGGTGAGCTCGTTGCCGATGACCGCGAGGCCCGGGTCGATGGTTGCCGGCTCGGCGGCGTTGCCGACGATGAGCGTTCCGGTACGGACGCCGGCGTCGGCAGCGGTTTCGCGCTTCGCGCAACCAAGGAGGACGAAGCAAGCGAGAAGGACCGGTCCGGCGAGCGGGCGACGCATGGAACCTTTCTACGGGTAAGGGCGGGCGAGGAAAGCATGGAGCGGGCGGGCGTTCTCGTTGCCTCGTCCTGGTGGGAAGTGCAGGGCGGGTTGTTCGCTTGCGCCTGCCCGTTCGGCTGGCGGTGAAAACAGAAGGGCGCCGTCGTCGGTTGACGCGGGCGCCCTTGGGTGGCCGGGGGGGGGGG
>JAEXPG010000110.1 GCA_023447015.1 Verrucomicrobiota bacterium | reverse complement strand
TCGGCGTGCTGCGCTCCGGGCCGGAGGTGGCGGTCGTGGCGATCTTCTCGAGCACCTCGTCGCCGGCGACGAGCTGGCCGAAGGCGGTGTACTGGCGGTCGAGGAAGGAGGCGTTGCCGTGGCAGATGAAGAACTGGCAGCCGGCGGAGTCGGGATGCTGCGAGCGGGCCATCGAGATCACGCCGCGCACGTGCGACTTGGCGTTGAACTCGGCCTTCACCTTGTAGCCCGGGTCGCCGGTGCCGGGGATGCCCTTGGCGCCGGCCTTGGTGTTGGGGCAGCCGCCCTGGATCATGAAGCCCTTGATGACGCGGTGGAACGCCGTGCCGTCGTAGAAGCCCTCGCTGGCGAGCTTCTTGAAGTTCTCGACGGTCTTCGGCGCGACCTCGGGCCAGAACTCGATCTTGATGTCCCCGTGGTCGGTGCTGATCACGGCGTATTCTTTGGTGGTGGTGGACGACATGGCCGGCGAGGCAAGCGCGCCGGGTTTCGGCGCGCAAGGCCGAATCGGGGCGGCGCCGGCAACCGTCCGCGGCGTTGGCGCGCCTCCTGCATTCTGTAGCGTGTGTCTTCTTCGCAGAAATTTCTCCCGATCTTCCGGGAATTGCATCGACGCCCGGTGCCAGCGCCTCCATTGAGTTGCTCACAACTTACTCACCGCCGATGAGTACCCCCTCAGGGACCCTACAACCCAAAGCGCGGCTCAGAGTTTCCACGAAGGCGAAGACCTTCGTCCTCGACACGAACGTGCTCCTGCACGACCCCCAGTCGATCTTCAAGTTCGACGACAACAACCTCGTCATTCCCGTCGAGGTGCTCGAGGAACTCGACGCCATCAAATCGGAGCAGTCCACCGAGCGCGGCCGCAACGCCCGCACGGTGCACCGCATCCTCTCGCAACTTCTCCCGGACAGCCGGGCCATGCATGAGGGTGTCGACCTGCCCACGGGCGGCACGCTCTCGGTGATCATCAACCGCTACCTGCTTGACGGCGAGACCTCGCCCTCGATCCAGCGTTTCCGGTCGGTGCTCCCCGACCTCATGAAGAAGGACAACCGCATCATCGCGTGCGCCCTCTTCGTGAAGGACACCTTCCCGCCGCCGACGATCCTTGTGACCAAAGACGTCAACGTCGCGCTCAAGGCGCGCGCGGTCGGCCTCGAGGCGCAGGACTACCTCAACGACAAGGTGCCGGTCGACGACGAGGATCTCGGCTACCACACGATTTCGCTCTCGATCTACGAGATGCAGCGCTTCGCCTCCGAGGGGCAGATCGAGTTCGAGGGCGACGGGCTGAAGGAGCTCGCGCTCAACGACTACGTCCTGCTCAAGACCCCCGAGGGCAAGACGATGCCCGGCCGCCACGCCGGCGGCGGTCTGGTGCGCCGCCTGCGCATCCCCGACCATGTGCAGGCGCCCGGCGGCATTCCGATCCGTCCGCGCAATCTCGAGCAGCAGTTCTTCATGGACGCGTTGCTCGACGACTCGATCTCGCTCGTCACCTGCTACGGCAAGGCCGGCACCGGCAAGACGCTCCTTTCCACCGCGTGCGCGCTGCAGCAGATCCGCGACGAGGCCAACCACTACGACGGCGTCTCGATCTCCCGTCCGATCGTCGCGCTCGGCAAGGACATCGGTTTTCTCCCCGGCGCGCTCGAGGAGAAGATGAAACCCTGGCTGCAGCCGTACTACGACGCGCTCGAGGTGCTCATTCCCTCCAAGCCGCCGAAGGAGCCGCAGTTCGCCGCCAAGAAGGTCGCGAAGAAGAGAAAGAAGGAGATGGCCTTCGCCGCGCCCGGGGTGACACCGGTTTCCAACGGCGGCGGCCCCGGCGGTGCCGCGCTGCCCGTGATCAAGCCCTACGAGCGGCTCCTCCGTTCCGGCGTGGTCGAGATCGAGGCGCTCTGCTTCATCCGCGGCCGCTCGATCGCGCGGCGGTTCTTCATCCTCGACGAGGCGCAGCAGCTCACGCCGCACGAGGTGAAGACGATCATCACCCGCATCTCCGAGGGCTCGAAGATCGTGCTCATCGGCGATCCGGCACAGATCGACAACCCCTACGTCGATTCCCGCAGCAACGGCTTGGTCTACTGCCGCAACAAGATGCGCGGCCATGCCCTCGCCGCCCATGTGAAGCTCTCGAAGGGCGAGCGCTCGAAGCTCGCCGAACTTGCCGCGGACCTGCTCTGACGCATTCCTTCCTGGCCTGAAGCCCAACCGCCCCGGTGCCTGCGCGCCGGGGCGGTCTGCGTTGCGCCGGCCGGGAGTTCATCGCGCGGGCGTGTTCCGCGCCAAGCTTTGTCTGCTGCCGTGGGCCGCCGAGCGCAGCGTCTGTTTCGGTTGCGGAGTGGTCTCCGTGGAACGTTCGCCGGCGGGCGGTGCGCGCTGGCGGGGCTTCGCTCGGTCGGCAGGGATGGGTATGGCGGCGGGCGTGCTATTGTTGGTGCATCGGCCGAGCTGACGCCGCTTGCACTCGGATGGTCACATTCCGGTGCGAAACGCGCACGACCCAACCCGTTGAGCCCGAGGCGCGCCGGCTGTCACAGCTCGGCGGCGACGTCCTCGGGTTCCGCAGCGCTCGGCCGTCCGCTCCCCCCCCCCCCCACCACCCCCCCCCAAA
>JAEXPG010000105.1 GCA_023447015.1 Verrucomicrobiota bacterium | reverse complement strand
ATCACCGGCTCGTCATGCCGGCTCAAGCCGGGGTGGGCGCCGGGGCGGAACCGGCGGACGGCAGATCGGACGAGGAGATCTTCTTGTCGGAATCGGGCTTGGTGGGTTTGTCGCCGAGCACCGGGGGCAGCGTGTGCACGACCGGGGAGAGGATCTTCCCCTCTTTGATGATCTCCATCACGTGCTTGCCCTCGATCGTCTCGTACTGGAGCAGCGCCTCGGCGATGCCGTCGAGCGCCGCGCGCCGCTCCTTGAGGATCGCGGTGGCGCGGGCGTACTGTTCGTCGACGATCCGGCGGACCTCGGCGTCGATCTTCTGCGCCGTGGCCTCGCTGAAGTTCTCCGCGCGGGAGATCTCGCGGCCGAGGAAGATCGTGTCGTGGTTCTCGCCGTAGGCGATCGGACCGAGTTCGCTCATGCCCCAGTCGCAGACCATGTGGCGGGCGAGCTTGGTGACCTGCTGGATGTCGCTCGAGGCGCCATTGGAGATGTCGTCGAAGGCCAGCTCCTCGGCAATGCGCCCGCCGAGAGCCATCGCGATGCGGTTGAGGACCTGCTTCTTGCCGAGGCTGAGCACTTCCTTCTTCGGCACGTACATCGCCATGCCAAGCGCGCGACCGCGGGGCAGGATGGTGACCTTGTGCAGCTGGCTCTTGTCGTCCTCGAGCACGGCGCCGATGAGGGCGTGGCCGGCCTCGTGCCAGGCGGTCATGCGCTTCTCCTGATCGTCCATCATCCGGCGGCGTTCGCGGCCGAAGAGGATCTTCTCACGGGCGTCCTCGATGTCGATGCGCTCGACCTTCTTCTTGTTGCGGCGGGCGGCGAGGAGCGCGCCTTCGTTGAGGAGATTCGCAAGATCGGCGCCGGAAAGGCCGGCGGTCGCGCGGGCGAACTCCGCCAGGTCCACCTCGTCGCTCAGGTTGATCTTCTTGGCGTGGACCCGGAGGATCTGCTCGCGGCCGATCATGTCGGGCAGGTCGATCATGACCTGGCGGTCGAAACGGCCCGGGCGCAGGAGCGCGCTGTCGAGCACGTCCGGCCGGTTGGTCGCGGCGATGATGATGACGCCCTCGGTGGTGTCGAAGCCGTCCATCTCGACGAGCAGCGAGTTGAGCGTCTGTTCGCGCTCGTCGTTGCCGCCGCCGAGGCCGGCGCCGCGCTGGCGGCCCACGGCGTCGATTTCATCGATGAAGATCAGGCAGGGCGCGTTCTTGCGGCCCTGTTCGAACATGTCGCGCACGCGGCTCGCGCCGACGCCGACGAACATCTCCACGAAGTCGGAACCGCTGATCGAGAAGAACGGCACGTCGGCCTCGCCGGCCACGGCCTTCGCCAGGAGCGTCTTGCCGGTGCCCGGAGGACCGACCATCAGCACGCCCTTCGGGATGCGGCCGCCCATCTTCTGGAACTTCTTCGGGTCCTTGAGGAATTCGACGACCTCGCTGACCTCCTCCTTCGCCTCGTCGCAGCCAGCGACGTCCTTGAACGTCACCTTGTCGCGGTCGCGGGTGAGGAGTTTCGCGCGGCTCTTGCCGAAGCTCATGGCGCCCCGGCCGGCCGCGCGGATCTGGCGCATGAAGAGGAAATAGAGCACGCCGAGGATCAGCAGGAACGGCAGCACGCTCATCACCAGGCTGGAGAGCAGCGTGTCCGCCGGCGCCTCGGTGAAGAGGTTGGTCTTCTGCAGGCGTTCCAAGCTCGTGTCGGTGACGCGGCCGGAGGCATGGAAGCGCTCCACCTTCTGGCCCTTCTCATCGGTGATCGGATTGACGTACTCGCCGGTGATCTGGACCCAGTCGCGACCGCCCTGCATGTCGGGCTTGATCAGGCCGGTCTTGATCTCGCCCTTCTCGGCCAGATCGACGACCTCCTGCACCTTCAGCACCTTCGGCTGAGCACTGTTGCGGCTCGGCAGATAGAGGATCGCGATCGCCAGCGAAATGATCGCCGCCCAGATCAACCACACCTTGGGCTGGAAGCCCTCGGGACGGACGTTTTTGAGCGGACGACGTTTGGAGTTTTCGTTGTCAGACATGACCGGTGGAGGCGGACAGTGAATTGGCGGGGATATATGTCAATTGAACGGCCACCGGCGTTCCATCCAACAAGCGCGCCTGATGCGCCGGCGGCAGTCCGGGAACCCAGAGAATCGCGCCGTCTGCACCGCAGACCACCGGCAGGCACCGGCGCAAGCCCCGGGCAATGCGCCGGTTAACGAACTGATCCTGCAGCTTCGTCGACTGCGCGGCCCCGAGCGGCCGGTAGCGATCACCGGCCCTCCAACCCCGAATGGAAAATGCCCCGGATGTTTCCAGCGGCGCCAGAAACGCGGTGCGTCCGTCATCAAACTCGCCCGCGAAGACCCGTCGCCGCGAATCGGCGTCGAGCGGAACATGCCGCGCCCGCAAGCACGCGCCGTCCGGCAGCCCGACTTCGCCCGGGACGGTCAGCGCCAACGCGCCCCACTCCGCCGGCTCTGCTGTCGGTTCCACCACCCGCAGCCGCGCGCCATCGCTCTCGAGGAAACCGGCATCGCCCACGCTCAATCGCGTCGCGCGCCCCGCCCCTACCGCCGCGAGCAGCTCGTCGAAGGCCGTGCTGGAGAGCACGCCGCCCAGCCCCGCGGCACCAAGCCAGCGGTGCAGCGCCCGCCGCGCGATCGCGACCGGCACGGCACGCAGCTCCACCAGCGGCAACCCGCCCTCCATGTCCTCCGGCAGGATACGGTCGACCCAGGTTTCGAGCGCCTCGTCCTCCTCCTCGAGCAGCGCGCGCGACCGCGCCACCGCCGCACCGAGGTCCGCCGGGGCTGCCGCCGTCCACGCCGGCACCACCTGGTTGCGCAGCCGGTTCCGGAAATAGCCGTCGCCGTGGTTCGTGGCGTCCTCGCACCACGGCACGCCGGCCGCCCGGAGCGCGGCGACAATCTCCGCCTTCGGCCGATCGAGCAGCGGCCGCAGCCGCACGGTGCCATCGGCCAGTCGCTGCACCGGCCGCGGTGCTGCCAACCCGCGCGCACCGCTGCCGCGGCTGAGCCGCAGCAACATCGTCTCCACCACGTCGTCGCGCTGCTGCCCGAGCCAGAGCGCCCGGGCGCCCACCTCGCGCATCGCCCGTCCGAAAAACGCAAACCGCGCCTCGCGGGCCTGCGCCTCGGAGACCTCGCTGCCCGCCGGCCACTCCGCCGCGCCGACCCGCAGCTCGATGCCCAACGCCGCGCACAACTCGCGGCAGAACGTCTCGTCCGCGTCCGCCGCCGCCCCGCGCAACCGGTGGTTGAAGTGCAGTGCGACCA
>JAEXPG010000644.1 GCA_023447015.1 Verrucomicrobiota bacterium | reverse complement strand
GTGCAGGAGGCGCTCACCAATGTCCGCAAACATGCCGGTTCCGCCCGCGCAACGGTCCGGCTCGATTACCGTGCCGGCGGGAGCGTCTGCGTCGAGGTGGCCGACTCCGGTCGGGGTTGCCCGGTGGCGGCGGGCGGCGGCGGCTTCGGCCTCGCTGGACTGCGCGAGCGGCTCGCGACGGTTGGAGGCACGCTCCACGCGGCCAACGGTGCCGCCGGCGGGTTCGTCGTGCGCGCGGAGGTGCCGGCATGAAACGCATCCGCGTGCTGCTGGTCGACGACCAGGCACTTTTCCGCGAGGGCCTGGCGACCTTGCTGGGGTTGAGTTCCCACCTGGAGATCGTGGGCGAGGCCGAGGATGGCGAGGCGGCGGTGACCGCCTGCGCGCGGCTCAAGCCCGACGTGGTGCTGATGGATCTGCGGATGCCGCGGCTCGGCGGGGTCGACGCCACGCAGCGCATCCTCGCGGCGCAGCCGGCCGTGCGCGTGCTGGTGCTCACAACTTTCGAGGAGGACGAGGAGGTGTTCGCCGCGATCCGGGCCGGTGCGGCCGGCTACCTCCTGAAGGCGTCGCCGTCCGAGAAGCTCGTCGAGGCGATCCGGGCGGTGGCTGCGGGCGAGAGTGTGCTCCAGCCTTCGGTGACGGCGAAACTCATGGCGGAGTTCAACCGGATGGCCACCCGCACGGAGAAGCGTGCGGTGCAGCCCTTGCCCGAACCGCTCTCCGGCCGCGAACTCGGCGTGCTGCAGTGCCTGTGCGACGGGCTCTCGAACAAGGAGATCGCGACGCGCCTCGGGATTGCCGAGGGCACGGTGAAGAACCACATGACGAACGTCCTCGGGAAGCTCGGCGCGCTCGACCGCACGCAGGCGGCGCTGCGGGCGCGGGAGTTGGGGCTGATCTGAGGTTCCGCCGCCGGCATCTGCTCGAGGTTTGCCGTTGTGCTCTCCGGGCCGCATCACGGGCGCGGGCTGAGAACCTGACGTGCCCGGGGCAATCGCGCCCACCCGCCGGAGTTGCACACGAACGCGCGGAGCACCGTGCTGCCGGTCATGTCCGTCATGACCTCAAGGCGTGACCTCCGCCACATGCGGCGGAGGCGGAGTTCTGTGATGATGGGGGCATGTCACCCGCTGCCTTCTTCTCCGAGTTTCGCACCGCGCTACGGCACCTGCGGCGCGCCCCGGGCTTCGTCGTTCTCGCGGTCGGCCTGCTCGCCGCCGGGGTGGGGGCCGTGACCCTCGTCTATTCGGTGGTGAACGGCATCCTGTTGCGGCCGCTGCCGTTTCTCCGCCCGGACGAGCTGGTCGGTTTCCAGGCGGTGAACCTCGGGAAGTCCATCGTGCAGCCGGGCATGTCGGCGGCGGATTTCCGCGACCTGCATGAACGGGTGCAGGGCTTTGCGGCGCTCGGTGCCTACCGGCCCGACTTTGCCACGTGGAAACGCCCGGGCGAGCAGCCGGTGCAGCTCACCGCCTCGCTCGTGACGGAGGAGTTCTTCAAGACGCTCGGCGTCACGCCGCTGCTCGGCCGCACCTTCGGCCCGGCGGAGTTCTCCAGCGGCACGGCGCGGGGGGCGGTGCTCAGCCATGCGGCGTGGCAGCGGCGCTTCAACGGCGACCCGGCGGCGGTCGGCCGCACGATCACGCTCAACGACCAGCCGGTGACCATCGTTGGCGTGATGCCGGAGGCGGTGCGCGAGCCGGCGTTTGTCGACGTGTGGCTGCCGTTCCCCGCGGAGGCGCCGGAGTATTACGCGCGGGACTCGCGGTACTGGGTCGCCATCGGGCGGGCGAAGCCGGGCCTGACCGCGGGCCGGATCCAGGCCGAGGTCGAGGCGATCGCCGCGGATCTTGCGCGGGAGTTTCCGGATACCAATCGCAACTGGACCCTGCGCACGAGTCCCCTGCATTCGCTCCGCGTGGCGGGGTTGAGCCGCGGGCTGCTGTTGCTGCTGGCGGCGACGGCGCTGTTGCTGCTCGTGGCCTGCAGCAACCTCGCGAATCTCCTGCTGGCGCGCGGCCTCCGGCGCCTCGACGAGATGGCCGTGCGGCAGGCGCTTGGGGCGAGCGCGAAGCGGCTTCTGCTGCAGGTCCTGCTGGAGAACGCGCTGCTCGGCCTCGCCGGCGGAGTCGCCGGTGTGGCCGGGGCCTATGCCGTGGTCACGCTGGTGGTGAACCGGCTGCCGCCGTTCCTGGTGCCGCGGGCGCACGAGGTGAGCGTGGATGCCGGCGTGCTTCTCGTGGCCCTCGGGGTTTCGCTGCTCGCCGGGTTGCTCGCGGGCGCGTTTCCGGCCTGGCAGGCCGCGCGGGCCGAGATCGGGGCGGTGATGAAGGAGAACGGCGCGCGCACCGGTCCGGCGACCGGGATGCGGCAGCTGCAACGCGGCCTGGTGGTGGCGCAGCTGGCGCTGACGTTCGTCGTGCTTGCCGGGGCGGCGTTGCTCGGGCGCAGCCTGAGCCGGCTGCAGGAGGTCGATCCCGGATTCCGCACCGGCGACGTCCTCGTGCTCTACGCGGCGCCGTCGCCCTCGCAGTACGAGTCGCAGCTGGATCTGGCGCGCTACTTCGAACGGTTGGTCGACGCGGCGCGCGAGGTGCCCGGGGTTGAGGCGGCGGCGGTCGACGCCAGCGCGCCGCTCGTGGGCGTGACGCTGCGTTTCCCGTACTGGGTGGTCGGCGAGCCGGCCGAGAGCAATGCCGGCAACGAGGCGGTCCACAATCCGGTGACACCGGGGTTCTTCGAGACGTTGCAGCTGCGGGTGGTGAGCGGACGACTCTTCACCCCCAGCGACGACGAGCGCGGCAAGCCGGTGCTGGTGGTGAACGAGGCGCTGGCGCGGCGCCTCGCGCCCGACGGCAACGCCCTCGGCAAGCGGCTGCGGCTGGTGCCGTGGCTTTCGCAGAGCGAGCACGAGGTGGTCGGCATCGTGCGCGATGTGCGGCAGGAAAACCTCACCGATGCGCCGCCGCCGCAGTACTATGTGCCGCAGCGGCAGGCGCCATGGTTCTTCACGACGCTGCTGGTGCGGGTGCGCGCCGGGCAGGCGGCGCCGCTGGCGGCGCTGCGCGCGGCCCTCGGCCGGGCCGATCCCGGACTGCCGGTGGAGTTTCGCACCCTTGCGGACGCGATCGCCGGCACGGCGTTGCCGGCGCGGATGGCGTCGCGGTTGTTCGGCGCGCTGGGCCTGCTCGCCTTCGCGCTGACGCTCTTCGGCGTGTACGCAAACCTCGCGTTTGCGGTGGCGCAGCGCACGCGGGAGTTCGGCCTGCGCCTCGCGCTCGGGGCGACCCCGGCAAACGTCGTCGCCCAGATGGCCGGCGAGGCCGGGCGGCTGCTGGCGGTCGGC
>JAEXPG010000286.1 GCA_023447015.1 Verrucomicrobiota bacterium | reverse complement strand
GGGGGGGGCGACCGCAGGGCCCGCAGGCCGAGCCAGGAGAGGTAGGCGGCGCCGGCCAGTTGCACGACCCGCATTGCCAGCGGCGGGAGCGCGGCGAAGCCGAGGGAGATGGCGAGCATCTGCAGGCCGAGTCCGACGGTGATGCCGAGGGCGGTGCCGAGGCCGCGGGCGCAGGTCGGCCCGAGACTGTTGCGCAGAATCAACAGGAAGTCCGGGCCCGGACTGAGCAACCCGAGCGTGAGGACCCCCAGCAGTCCGGCGAGGGTGGCGACCATGACCGCTCAATCCTCCTTCGGCGGCGCGAGCACCTGGTGGTCCTCGATCTTGCCCGGCTGGAGCGGCGAGGCTTCGCCGTTCACCCAGGCCTTGTGGCCGTCGGAATAGTAGGGCGACAGCGGGTGTCCGCTTTGGCCACCGGGCATCTGGAGGAGGCTGCCGGCTTCCCAGCCGGGGCGGATGACCATGCGAACCGAGGCGCCGAAACTGGGGGACTGGGACCGGACGACGAGCGGATCGCCCGGGAGCGGATCGGCGGGCCTGTCGAGGAAACGGCCGAGCCAGGGCAGCGCGCGGCTGACCGGGTGCTGCATGCGCAGGCGGTTGGCTTCGCCCCAGACGAACCGGTCGAGACGTCCGGGTCCGCCGGCGGCGGTGATGGTGGCATCGGCCGCGTTGAGGATCAGTTTCCGCCAGCCGGCCGCGCCCTCGGGGTGCCAGGCGCCGGGTTGGCGCGAGGCGAGGGCGAAGGCGATGCGCTCGAGCGGAAGCGCGGAGGAGTCGAAGGCGGGCAGGACCGCGCGGCAGCGGTCGAAGAGGAGTGAATCGACCTGTGCGATGACGGCGGACCGGAAATCGTGGACCAATCGGTATCCAGCGGATGAGGGCACGGCCTTGCCTCCCCAGTTCTCGGCGAGGCGGCGCAGTTCGGCGCGTCCGGGGTTGGGGCCGGTCGCGTCGTTGTCGAGCGTCGTGAGCAGGAGCTGTTGCCAGCGCTCGAGGTAGAGGCCGCGCACATCGAGCTGGAGGTCGAGGAGCGCCTCGGGGGTGATCTCCTTCAGGTCGGTGAGCCGGTCGCGGATCTGCCGGGCGCGGGCGCCGAGCTGGCATTCGCCGTCGCCGAGGATGGCGAGGGCCTCGCCGCCGAGCATCCGGTTGTTGGCCGACCAGAGGCGGCCGGACCGCGGGTTGAAGACCTGCGGGTGCTTGTCGAGCGGCTGCCAACCGTCCCAGCGGGCCGAGCCATCGGCCCAGGAAATCGGTGTCGCGCCCGAGAAGCCGGTGCGGCGGGGCAGGTGTCCGGCGATGGTCCAGCCGATGTTTCCCTCGCGGTCGGCGGCGAGGATGTTGAGCTGGGGCATGCCGGCGCTCTTGGCGAAGGCGAGGGCGGCGCGGGCGGACTGGACGTTCTCGAGATTGGCGAGCTGCAGATCGTAGGCGGAGGGATCGGCCATCGCCCATTTGAGCACGAGGGTGCGGCCGCGGTGGTCGCTGCCGAGGACCGGCCCCCAGATGGTGGTGTCGAAGGTGAAGGTGTCGGGCGTGGCGCCGTTGACGGTGATCGTCTCGGTGCGCTGCTCGAGATCGCGCCAGCCGTCGGGCGTGCGGTAACGGCGCGGATTGGCCGGATCGGTCTCGAGGACGACGAGGTCGGCAGTGTCGGCTCCGGCGGCGGTGAAGCCCCAGGCGACGGTGCCGTTGCTGCCGGCGACGAGGAAGGGCAGGCCCGGGAGGGTGATGCCGTCGACCGAGCGGATGCGCTTGGGGTCGAGGCGCCAGGCGATCTCGGCGCGGTACCAGGTG
This sequence comes from Verrucomicrobiota bacterium, assembly GCA_023447015.1. Classification (GTDB taxonomy): domain Bacteria; phylum Verrucomicrobiota; class Verrucomicrobiia; order Opitutales; family Opitutaceae; genus CAJCBL01. The sequence goes on along the minus strand of JAEXPG010000286.1, from coordinate 23,176 downwards.
TTGGGCAGCGAAAGCGGGAGGTGGATGTCGTTGGCGAGGAGAGCGACGGCGCGATCCCCGCTCAGGCCCCGGATGGCAAACGCGTTGCTGCCGGCCGCGGTCTCGGGGACGTGGCGGAGTTGGTCGGCCCAGGCTGCGAACATCCGGGATCCAAGGTCGGTGGCGGGCGCGGCGGAAGCCGCAGGTTGCGGCCGGCTGGCCGACTCGGGGAGTGCCGGGGCAAACTCCGGCGCCTCGGGAAGCGGCGGGGCCGCCAGGCTGGAGTCGTCGAGCGCGGCCTCGAAATCATCCGCGGCCGACAGGAGGAAGTCGGCGGTGCCGGGAGCGAAGAGGTCACGGACCACGTTGCGGGAGAGCTCCGGATTGCCGTCGGTGCGCTGGAGGGCGAGCGCCATCGAGGCGAGCACGAGCAGGGAGTCCTCGTTTTTCCACGGTGCGGGCTTGGTGCGCAGGAGCAGGTACTCGAACGGGGGCGACTCGAGCTCGAAGAGCCCGATGGCGACGCCCAGCGTGTAGTCTGCCACCAGTTCGCGCTGCGGCTCGGGCAGTTTGTCGAGGGCGGCTTGCGCCACTTCGCGCAGCCGGAGCCGGCGGTGCGCGCGATCCATCGGAAGGGCGGCCGGGCCGAACAGCTCCGCCAGTTCGCCCGCCGCGGTGCGCCGCAGCAGGTCCATCTGGAAGAAACGATCCTGGGCGTGGGCGAAGCCGAGGAGTTTGGCGGCATCGCGCCGGTTGGTCGCACTCACGCGCAGGACTCCGTTGCTGTCGTGTTGCAGGGCGCAGGCCTCGGCCAGGCCGGGGATGATCACCCGGCCGCTGCGATCGGGCAGACTGCGGTAGAGCGGGACGTAGACGAAGAGCGCAACGACCAGCAGGCAGAAGGCGAGGAGGTAGGGAAGCAGGCGCAGCCAGCGGGGAAACATGAGAGGCGCGATTTGGATCAGGAGGAGGTGCGGCGGCGAGCCGCGTTTCGCCGCATCGTGGGTGCAAAACGGGGTGTGGTCAATTGCGGCGGGCACGATCAAGGATTTTCAAGTAGCGTTGTACGAGGGGTTTGCTTCGGCGCTGGGCTGTGGACGGGGCGCTCTCCTCCCGGGTTGTAAGCGTTGATTACAATAAAACGCGCAAATGCCTGATTTCCGATCACTAGCACGCGGATACAAAAGCCTCGCGTGCCGAAGCTGGACAGGGGCCTAGCCTGCCTCCCGCCATGTGCACCACCTTGCAGTTTCATCGCTCGTCGGACGAGAACGACCACGACGCTTTGATTCGTGAAATGTTGGCCCTCGACCGGGAACTCTACAGCACCGCCACGGAGGCGGATCTCGGCAACCAGGACTACTGGCGGGAGCGTTTCGAGCGTTGCCCGGAGTCGCTCAGCCTTGCCCGTCAACGGGATGGACGGCTGGCGGGGTACTACCAGTTTCTGCCGATCACGGCCGAGTTTCGCGCCGAAGTGGTCGCCGGCCGGGCCCACGACGGACTGATCCCGCTGGATGCGATCGTCCCCTACCGACAGCCGGTGCAGCCCTACCACCTCTATCTCTGTTCGATGGCGGTGCGTCCGGAATGGCACCGCCGGGGAGTGGCGAGCCGCCTCTACCGCGAGGAGGTCGCCTTCCAGCACCAGATGGCGGTCCTTGGCCATCAGCCGTTGTCCCTGGTGAGTGTGGTCTGGTCGCCCTGCGGGGCGCGTTTCTTCGAGCGGATCAAGTTGCCGTTGGTCGGTTTGGACGAGTGCGGGCGGCCGATCCACGAACGGCTTCTGAGCGACGGCGAACTGCCCGAGCTGCCGTTGCCCAAGGCGGTGCCGACGGCGTTGCCTGAGCGCGTATTGGCCGCTGCGGCGTGATACGGCGTTGCCGGCCTCTCCAGCCTTGCCGCGGAGCGGTGGTGCGGGCGCTTCCCTCTAGCCGGCCGGCGGATTGGGGAGCGTCCGGAGCAACTCGACCGCGAGCTGGCGCAACTGGTGGTCGGAGGCCGGCGGGCGGGCGGTGATGCGATTGGACCAGAGGATGGTGCCGTCGGATGAATCGGCGATGAAGGCTCCGAGAGCCAGCGATGGCGCCCTGGGTCCCTTCCCGAGTTGCGGGTCCTCCTGCAGATGAACGAAGAGGAGCAGCCGCGGAGCGTTGGGGTGGAGGTAGGTGATTGATCTCGAGGAGGCGGGAGGTGGTTGTCCTTCCGCCACTGCGCGAACCATGGTGCGTGGGGCGAGCCCGGCTTCGCCCGGGGGCATTGTTGCTTCGGTCTCGCGCACGTCGAAGCCGCGTTGGCGCATCTGGTCTCGCAGCGAGAGCGCGATGGTGCCGGCGCGTGTCTGGTCCTCGGCTGCCGGCGAAAGGGGCGAACCGACCTCGGCGTCCACGTAGATGTGGACCAGCCGCGTGGGCACGGTGTGTGCCGCAGTCGCTGGTGCGGTCGTGCCGACTCCACCGGGTCCGGTGAGCGCGGACGGTCCATCGCCTCGGCGTGGGCAACCCGAGAGCAACAGTGCGGCGATCACAGCAGCTGGAAGTATCGGGGAGGGGCGCATCTCGCGGAGATGCCGGGGAGGCTGAAGCGCGGGGGCGCGGCGGCAACGGGGAAAAGAGCTGCGCTGGAGGGGAACCGGAATCACTCTGACGCGGTCCGTCCTCCCGCGATGCGCATTGCCGTCATCTCCGACACCCACGACCGGATGCCGCCGGGTCTGCCGGCGCGCCTGCGCGGAGCGGACGAGATCTGGCATCTCGGCGACGTCTGCCTGCCGGGCACCCTCGCGCCGCTCGAGCGGTTGGAGGTGCCGCTGCAGATCGTGCGGGGCAATTGCGACTGGTCGGGCACCTGGCCCGAGACGCTCCAGCTCGATCGCGGTGCGGCGCGGTTCCACCTCGTGCACATCCCTCCGTTGCGCGTGCCGAAGGGGATCGCCGCGGTGCTGCACGGCCACACGCATGTGCCGCGGGACGAGACGGACCCGCTCGGCGTGCGCTGGCTCAATCCCGGCTGCATCACGCACGCGCATCGCGGCGCGCCGGCGAGTTTCGCCTGGTTGGAGATCGAGACCGGCGGCAACTGGTCCTGGCGTCTTGAGTTGCTTTGACCGGCGGGCGCGAAGCTTCCCTCCGGTGAAATTCGGCTGAAACCGCCCGACCGATGAACCGGGCGTTGACGGTGGGTGCGCTCGCTCGCTGCATCCTCGCTTGGGCCGTCCTCGGGCCCGTCCCCGCATGTTCCCCCCACGGACCATTCTCTGCGCCGGCGTGTTGCTGGCGTTCGCGAGCGCTCCGCTGGTCGCGCGCATCGATCGCGACGGCGACGGCGTGTCCGACGTCTGGACGGCGCGGTTCCGTCCGAACGGCGGGCCGAACACCGATGGCGATGGCGACGGTCTCACCAACGCCCAGGAGGCGGTTGCCGGCACCGATCCGCTGGACTCCTCCAGCCGGTTCGCGGCGGTCGTCCGCCCGGATGCCGCGGGCGGTGTCTTGCTCGAGTGGCCGGGCGTGGCCGGGAAGAGCTACCGGATCGAGGGCAGCACCGACTTGAAGACGTGGACCGCGTTGCCCGATTCGCATGCCGGCACCGGGGGCGCGCTCAGCGCGGCGGTTCGCGCCGCAGGGGCCGCCATGCCGACGCGGAGTTGGTGGCGCGTGGCCGTGCAGGATACCGACACCGACGGCGACGGTTTCACCGACTGGGAGGAGTTGCAGCTCGGCTCGGACCCGAACGTGGCGGCGCCCGAGCCGGTGTTGCCGCCGGATGCCGCGATGCCGACGTCCTTCTCCGCGAACCTCGCCGACATCGCCGCGCCGCTGCTCGCCGGCCGCAAGTGGACACCGGTGAAGATTCCCGGTCTGCGCGAGCAGGTGCTCGATGCGCAGGTCAATGGCCGCAACTGCGTCTGGCGGAATATCGCGCCGGGCTTCGCCAACGTGACCTACGACGCGAAGGTCGACGATGGCGTCATCACGCTCCTCCTCGATCTGGGCGGGCTGATCCAGTCGCCCGACGGCGGAGCGACCTGGCGGACGTTGTCCTATCAGTATCCAGGCAACGGGAACTACCAGGGCTTCTACACGTTCGATGTCTCGCCGGCCGATCCCAACCTGATCCTGGTCGGTGGTTCCTACCTCGCGCGGACGGCCGACGGCGGGAAGACCTGGTGCGAGGTGCGCGACCCGGCGCTACCGCCCGTCATGATCTCGCCCAATTACGGCATGGATGTGCGCGGGTTCCGGACTTCGTTCGGCAAGGTGCGGTTCAACTGCGACGGCTCGCGCGTCTTCGCCGCGCTCGGGGCGTTCGGCCATGATCGCAAACAGCGCGACGAACGTGAGGACGAGATGGCGGCGATGTTCGCCCAGAAAAAGGTCCTGGTCGGCGATGCCAACGGGCGGAACTTCCAGGCGATCGTTCTCGGAAGTTTCGCCGGTATCCGCTGCATCGTGCCGCACCCGACCGACCCGCAGACGGTGTATGTGTCCTTCGCCGACGGCACGCTCTTCGTCACCCGCAACGCTACGGCGGCGACGCCGGCCTTTCAGGCGCTCAACGTGCCGGCGGGCTACCAGGTGATCGATCTCGACGTGTCTCCGTGGGAGTCCGGGCACCTGCTGCTGACGCTGATGGGGGTGGCCGACATCAATGTTGGCAAGGTGGTGCTTGCGCACGATGGGGGCGGGACTGCGCTCACCTGCACGGATGTCGTTCTGCAAACCGCGAAGAAGCAGGTGATCGAATCGGCGAAATGGTTCACCACGGCGCGTTGGAATCCGCGCCGCCGCGGACAGGTGATCATCGGCATGCAGGACATCCCGTACCGGCTGGTGTCCGGCGACGGGATGCAGAGCTTCGACTACCAGCTGTTTCCCGCGTCGCTCGCGCATGGCGAAAGCGGCTTCTACCAAAACGCCCACTGGTTCGCCTTCGACCGGAAGACCGATCTGGCGGTGACGTGGTCGGCCATCGGCGCGTGGTCCAGCCGCGATGGTTTCACGAACTGGGCGGAACTGCTGATGTCCTATGACGCGCAGGCCGCGCTCTACGGCAACCGCGGCCTGGGCTACGCCGAGTGCGCGGTGAGCCTGATGATCGGGCCTCACCACGCCTACATGGCGACCAACGACCACGGGCTGTTCCGCAGCGCCGGCGCCGACCGCACGAAGTGGCGGAAGATCTCGCGCAATCCCGGCATGCCCGAGTCGTCGCTCCATTTCCCCATGGGCGTCGCGCCCGACGAGAGCGTCATCTATGCCGTCGCCCGCGGGCCGACCGATCCCTACGAGACCACGACGATGCGACTGGTCCGCTCGCTCGATCGCGGCGAGACATGGAGCGATGTGACCTCGCTCCTCACGGGCGACACCTACCTGCCGAGCCATCTCGACCCGCAACGCTTCCTCTTCGGCAAGGACGGGCGGTGGCAATGGCTGCAGTTCAGCAGCGCGCTCTACTATTCCACCGATGGCGGGCGGAGCTTCGTCTTGGCGCCCGGTCCGCTCTCCGGCTACTCCGGCCTCGCCTACGATGCCGCCCACGGCCTGCTCTACGCGTCGTCGAGCGGCGGACTCGCCCGCAGCGCCGATGGCGGCGCCACGTGGACGCTGTTGACCAACGACTATGTGCCCGGTGTGGGTGTGACCGGGGCCGGCGATCTGGTGCTCGGCATCGGGGGGTATCTGGCGGTCGTGCCGTTCGGAAGGGTCGACGAGTTTGCCGGGAAGAACCAGCTGCATCCCTACCATCTCGGCGTCGCCGGACTGGTGAAGGCGACCATCGGCGACTCGGTCGACGAGGCCACGTCGTCGCTCAACGTCTTCAATCGGATCTTCTGCGCCGGGGACACGGTGCTGGTGGCCTGTGGTGCGGGCGCGTATCTCGGCAACCGAACCTGCAGTGTCGGCCCCCTGCTCTCGCGCGATGGCGGCAGGACCTTCCGCTGGGCGGCCTTCAACCTGCCCGTGCAGAAGGTGTTCTCGGCGGCGATCGGGGCCGATGAGATCCTGCTCGGCTGCGCCGGCGGCGCGTACCGCTGGGATCTGAAGGCGATGCCGATGAATCCGGCGCCGGCACCGTGAAATCCCGCTGAAATGGCGCGGGACCGCGGGGTCTGGTTTGACGGCGTTGCGGACGCCCGGCTCGGTCGAGCCCGCCAGCGGACAATTGGTCCGCCGCACGTCCTCCCAGCTGCCCCCACATGAAAACGCTTCGTTCTGCGCTCTGCCTCGGTGTCGTTGTTTCCGGCGGCCTGCTGCCGCTCCACGCCCTCCTCGACTACTCCGGTCGTGGCGTCTCCTACCTCTGGGAGCTGCAGAACCCGGAGATCTTCGACCTTGCCTGGGACAACGATGGCGACGGCGCCACGAACGGTCAGGAAGCGATTGCCGGCACCGATCCCAAGGATGCGACGAGCCGTTTTGCCGGCACTGTGCAAAGCGGCGCCGGCGGCGCGCTCAGTCTGAAATGGCCGAGTCAGGGTGGGAAGGAATACCGCATCCAGGCCAGCGACGACCTGAGGACTTGGACGGCGTTCTCCGGGCCGTTCGTCGGCACCGGTGTCGAGATGAGCCAGGTCGTGCAACCCGCCGGGGCTTCGCCGACGGCCCGGCGGTACTGGCGCGTGGCCGTGCAGGACCGCGACAGCGATGGAGACGGGATCAATGACTGGGAGGAGGCGCAGCTTGGCACCAACCCCCAGGTGGCCAATGCCTCGCCGATCCCGCCAGCCCGCGGCTACGATGCCGACCGGCCAGCCTTTGTTTTCGAGAAGAACGGCATCTACAAGCAGGTGTACCTCGGTGGGCCGTGGCCGCAGCAGCTGTTTTGGGAGGACGTATCCCTGTTCGAACAGAAACGAGACGAAGGGCTCGCCGACGTCGCCTCGATCGAGGCCAAAGGTCTTGTGCCGGCGATGGGCTGTGTGACCTGGGGCATCGAACTGGTGCTCGCCAACGGTGGTGATCCGGCGCGCGGGTTCGAGGACTGGAGCCAGAAGGATGGCTACAAGCAGTACGCCGCCTGGATGAACCCGCGGAGGGACGCCTATTTCGCTCTCAATGCCGACGGCGCCATCGCCTACCCCGACCAAGGCTATGTCTCCTTCGGCATGCCGCTCCTCCCGGCGGACCTGCCGGCAGGCAAGACGGCACTGACCTTCGGCGAGTGGGCGGGCGAGCGGCTCGGGCGCTATGCGCTGCGCCATAACGTCCGCGCCCTCTACGGCGCCGACGGCTTCATTGGCATCAACCCAGCGACCGATTGGCACCCGCGGCTGATCGACTCCTTCGCGGCTTGGGTGGGCCAACCGGTGCCCGGCGCGACCGTGCGGGAACGACACGACTACATCCAACAACATCTCAAACCGGAGTACTTCGATTTCATCGCCCACAAACAAGCCGGGTTCTTCGCGGCCTTTGCGAACACGTTGCTCGCCGCCGGCAAGAAGCCGCTGGTCGGCGGCCAGGTTCCCAATGAACCGTCGATGTCTCGCTGGTCGGGCAACGATGCGCGCATCTGGCTGCAGCATATCGAGGGCAAGTACACGATGTTCAACGTGGAGACCCAGTCCGCCGGCGACCGCGCCGTGCAACCGCAGTGGACCTCTTCCATCTGCCTCGGGCACTGCGCCGCGTACGAACCCGATGCCAACACCGGTGTCGTGCTCGACGCCGACCATCCTGAATTCTGGGGCCCCTGGGCGCGCGACAACGACGCCGTGGAGTTCGGCTGGCGTTTTCTCAAGCATAACTGGCTCAGTGCCGGCTGGGTCCACATCGCCGGGCGCGACGGCTCGGTTCGTCGTGCAGCCAAATGCATCACGCGCACCTACTGGGACGCCGGAGCGGTCGATGTCGGCCAGTTGGCGGCGATCCTCGGGCACATCCCGCGGCACCCGTTTGGTCCGGCCCTCTATTATTCGTCGAGCATTCAGCGGGAGTACGAGCGTCCGCCCGAGAAAGGATCGGCCAACTACACTGTTCGGTACATGCTTCAAGATGGCCTGGGCGACCCCGCGGTGCGCTCGGATTTCGGCAAGGCTCAGGGGCTCAGTGTCGGCTACTGGGTCAGCGATGCGGTCGATCCGACGAAACTGCCTGCGGCGAACCGTCCCTCCGCGTGGTTGGTCTACCGAGCGGACCTGCTGCCGGCCCCCGAGCGCGCGAAGCTCGAGGCGATCGCGCCGGTGATCGACCCGGGCACGAACATCACGGCCGCGCTCGCCGCCGGCCCGCTGCGCGCCCGCGGCGCCGGATTGAGCTGCCTCGCCTTCGTTGACCAGAACGGCTCCGTGATCGTGATGGTGTCGAACTGCAAGGCTACCGCTGCGACCGGCTCACTCGACTTCACCGCGGTCGCCAATGGCACCTTCGCCTGCACGGGTCTGTTGGACACCCCGAGCGGTACCCTCACGATCGCGTCGAACAAGGGTTCGCTCCCGATCACGGTGGCTGCCCGCGACACGCTGGTCTTCGAGATTCCGGGCCTGAAGTGGCTCGGGCACTGAGGCCGAGCCACGGAGTTCGCCGAGGGACCTGAGGTACGGCGGCCCCGCTCGGATCCGCCGTGCCGCGGAGGGCATCGGCCGCTCGTGAAGGCGCTGTCGTCAATACGCTCTCAAAACGGGCGTGCGGCGGCGGCACCGTTGACGGTGCAGGTGTGCGTTGCTCGACTGTCCGGGTTCGTCGCAGGATTCCCACCTATGCTCCCCACGCGCATCCTTTTCGGTGCGGGCATTGCGCTCGCACTTGGTTCCTCGCCGCTCGCCGCGATCGTCGATCGCAACGGCGACGGCCTGTCCGATGTCTGGGCGGCGCTGTACCATCTGCCGGCTGGGGCGACGGCGGGCGCGGATCCCGACGGCGACGGTTTCTCGAATGCGCAGGAGGCGCTCGCCGGCACCGATCCGCTGAATGCCGGCAGTCGTTTTGCCGCGACGCCGCTAACCGATGCCGCCGGCAACCTCGTGCTGCGCTGGCGTGGTGCGTGGGGCAAGCGCTACCTGCTTGAGAGCAGCACGGACCTGAAGACCTGGACCGCGTTGCCCGAACTGCACATTGGTCGCGGGCAGGAGCTGAGCGCCGTCGTGCGGGCCGCCGGTGCCGCGGCCGAAGCGCGCCGCTACTGGCGCGTGGTCGCGGCAGAGGTCGACACCGACGGAGATGGCATGACCAACGCCGAGGAGATCGAGCTTGGCAGCGATCCGACCACTGCCGATGCCGCGCCGGGCACACCGCGCACGTACGGAGCGGAGTTTTTCGTGAGCCCGACCGGCAGCGACGCCAACACTGGCACCAAGGCCGCGCCGTTTCTCACGCTTGAGAAGGCGAAGGCTGCGGTGCGGGCGAGGATCGCCGCCGGTATCCCGACCGGCGGCATTGCCGTGTGGTTGCGCGGCGGGGTGTATGAGCGCACGGCGACGCTCGAGTTCACGGCCGCCGATTCCGGCACGAGCGCGGCGAACTCTGTCGACTGGCGCGCCTACCCGGACGAGGAGGTGCGGCTGGTCGGCGGCAAGCGCCTGCCGGCGGGCGCGTTCTCGCTCGTGACCAACACCTCGCCGGTCTGGAGCCGCCTCGATGTCACGGCGCGGGGCAGGGTGCTGCAGGTCGACCTGAAGCCGTTCCTGGGCATCACGAGCGCCTCGACCGCCGCGGACAAGGAGAAGGCCTATGGCGTGCTGCGCCAGCGCGGCTTCGGCAAGACCGAGCGGGCCGCCCTCGAGTTGTTCATCGACGCCGAGCCGATGTGGCTGGCGCGTTACCCGGATGTGGACGCCGATTACCCTCTGCAGTCGAACACCGGCGACAGCTACACGCTCTACGGTGCGACGGCCCCGGACGTCGCCGGCGTGTACACGAAGTACAAGGTCGAGAATGGCGTCTCCGCCTACAAGCGGACAGTGGGCGGGGCGGAGTTCATGTTGCACCGCACGGAGGCCAAGAACGCGACCACCGGCGAGGCCGGCTGGCGGTGGTACCTCAATACCTCCGCAGGAAACGCCGATCCGACTTGGTGGAGCGACATCAAGGCGCCCGGCGATTTGCCGAAGCATTTCTACGGGAACAAAAAGACCAAGGGGCAGCTCTCCGGTCTCGATCCGGCGCAGCCCCACCATGGCTATTTGCATACGACGGTCCCGCGGCCTTCGGGCGACCCGGAGGTGCCTGCTCCGGTCGTGTCGGGCTTCTTCCTCTATGCCGGCGACCGGCCCGCGCGCTGGACCAGCGCCCCCGATCCGTGGGTGGACGGCTTCTGGGGGTGCGAATGGGAAGAGCAGCACTATCCCGCGATCATCGACACGGCGGCGCGCACGGTGCAGCTGAAGGGCGGCGCCGCCGTCGCGATCCAGCCGGTCCAGCCGTGGTTCGCCTACAACCTGCTCGAGGAGATCACGCAGCCCGGGGAGTGGTATCTGGATCGCGCCAGCGGCATCCTCTACCTCTGGCCGCCGGCGGGGTTTCATTCCGGCTCCGACGTGGTGGTGTCGGTGCTCGAGACGCCGATCCTCAAGCTCGCGAAGGCGGACTACATCGGACTGCGCGGGCTCACCCTTGAGGCCGCGCGGCACCTCCTGATCGAGTCGCGCGGCGGCCTTGGCATCACCGCCGACCGTCTGACGCTGCGCAACTCCGGCGGCGGCGCCGTGGATGTGCGCGAGTTCTGGAGCAGTCAGGTGGCGCTGCGGCGGGACAGCACGGAGACGCGTCTGAGCCGTTGCACGATCGTCAACTGTGGACACACGGCGGTCTGGCTCATCGGTGGTGATCGCAAGACCCTCACGCCTTCGAACAACGTGATCGAGGACTGCGACATCAGCCGCTACGGCCGTTTCCAGGCCAGCGGCGTGATGGGAGTCTACCTGAACGGTTGCGGGGCGAAGCTGCGCCACAATCGCATCCATCACGCCCCGGATCGGGCGATCGACTACGGTGGCAACGACCACCTCATCGAGTTCAACGAACTGGACCACCTTTGTCTCCTCTGTGCCGACGCCGCCGCGGTCTACACCGGGAGTTGGTCCACCCGCGGCTGCAGGCTGAAGAACAACTTCATCCACGATGTGCGCTCGGCCATCAACGGCTCGCAGACTCACGGCCTCTACGTCGACGAGTGCGGCCACGGCGCGTGGTCGGAGGGCAACGTCTTCTACGCGGTCGCCGGCGCCGCCCACAAGTTTGGCGGGCGCGACTGCACTGTGGTCAACAACCTGATCGTGAAGTGCGGCTTGGGCCTGTGGGTCGACGACTGGGGCCTTGCCCGCGCCAATCCCGAGCTGCCCGAGGGGGATCCGAACCACAAGGATACATATGCCGGTTATCTGACGGACCCGAACTCCGGCCTGCTCGTCCTCGGCTACCAGCAGGAGCCTTGGCTCTCCCGCTACCCGGAATGCGCGGCGATCCCGAACACGTGGGAGGCGATCATCGCCAACCCGGATATCTGGCTCACGCCGCGCAACTGCACTTTCACCCGCAACGTCGTCTGGCGTGAGAGCCCCGGCTTCATCTTCCATTTCGCCAAGGCAAAGCAGTACCTCAACGAAGGCGTGGATCTTGAGGCCAAGAACCTCCGCGGCCAGGATCCGCTCTTCGTTGACGAGGCCAACCTCGACCTGAACCTGCGCTCCGGTTCGCCCGCGCGCACTCTGCCCGGTTGGCAGGAAATCCCGTTCGATCGGATCGGGGTTCGCGAGTAGAGCCACATGCGTCATTCGCGAACCGTCTTCGCGTTCGGTTTGTCTGCGGCGATCGGAGCGGCTCGACTGGCCGCCATCGTCGACCGCAACAACGACGGCCTGTCGGATGTCTGGGCGGCGCTGTACCACCCGACAAAGGGCGCGATGGTGGATGAGGATGGCGACGGGTTCACGAACGCCCAGGAGGCGTTGGCCGGCACGGATCCGCTCAACGCGGCGAGTCGCTTCGCCGCTGAGCCGCGCGCCGATGCCGCGGGCAATCTCGTGCTCCGCTGGCGTGGCGCGTGGGGCAAACGTTACACGGTGCAGAGCAGCACCGATCTCAAGACGTGGACGGCGTTGCCCGGACTGCACATCGGGCGCGGTCAGGAGTTGAGCACGGTGGTGTGCGCTGCCGGTTTCGCCGCGGAGGTGCGCCGCTATTGGCGCGTGGTCGTCGCCGACGCCGACACCGACGGCGACGGCATGACCAACGCCGAGGAGATCGAGCTCGGCTGCGATCCCACGGCGCACGATGCCGCGCTCGGTACGCCGCTTGTGTACGGCGCGGAATACTTCGTGAGTCCGACCGGTAGCGATGCCAACGCCGGCACCAAGCCCGCGCCGTTCCTCACGCTCGAGAAGGCGAAGGCGGCCGTGCGCGCGAAGGTCGTCGCTGGTGTGCCCGCCGGCGGCATCGCGGTGTGGTTGCGCGGCGGTGTCTACGAGCGTGCGAGCGAGCTGACGCTTGGTGCGGCGGATTCCGGTGCGAGCGCCTCGGACAAGGTCGAGTGGCGCGGTTACCCCGGCGAGGAGGTGCGGCTGGTCGGCGGGCGGCGTCTGCCGGTGGGCGCGTTTTCGCCCGTGACGAGCGCCTCACCCGTGTGGGGGCGCCTCGATCCGTCGGCCCGCGGCCAGGTGCTCCAGATCGATCTGCGGGCGCAGGGGGTAACCGACTTCGGCACGCAGAAGGTGCGCGGTTGGGCGTTGAATGCCGCGGCGCCGCTGGAGCTGTTCGTCGACGGGCGGCCGATGCAGCTCGCGCGCTGGCCCGATGCCACCGCGCACACGCGGGTGGCGCAGGATAGCCTCGGCGACACTTTCACGATCTACGGCGAGAGCACACCGGCGGTGGCCGGCACCTACCGCAAGTACGCGACGTTCGACGGCGTTTCGGCCTTCAAGCGCGACGGGCTGGTCGGCGGCCTGCAATACTACCTCCGGCGGTATTCCTACGGCGACGCGGCGGCGCCAAACGTGTTGTGGATGATCACGACGATGGCGGAGTCGGGCTGGGATTTCACCACCGACCCAAAATGGTGGTGCTGGCAGTCCGAGCCCGGGGAGTTTGCGCCGCCCTCCGGTACTGGAGGTTCGGGCACGCTCACGGCGTTCGATCCGCTGCAGGTCAACCGCGGGTACGCCTATACGACCGCCACTCCTTCAACCACCGTGTTCGCCTATGCCGGCGATCGGCCGGCGCGCTGGAGTCAGGCGACGGATGCGTGGGTCGACGGCTACTGGTCGGCCACGTGGGCGCAGTTCTCGCTGCCGGTGGCGGGCATCGATCCCGCGGCGCGCACCATCACGCTCGGCCAGGCTCCGCCCAGCTGGGGCTTGAAGGCCAACCGGCCCTGGTTCGCCTTCAATCTCCTCGAGGAGATCACCCGGCCGGGCGAGTGGTACCTCGATCGGGCGAGCGGCGTGCTCTACTTCTGGCCGCCGGAGGGCTTCGGCGCCGGTTCGGAGGCCGTGGTCTCCGTGGCCCCAATGCTTTTCCTGCTCAGCGGGGCGAAACACGTCGTGTTCCGCGACCTCGTGCTCGAGGCCTCGCGGGGAAACCTCTTCACGGCGTGGACCGCGCAGGACCTCACCCTGCGGAACCTCGTGCTACGCAACGGCGGCCAGACGGGCGCGAGCCTGCAGGGCGAGGGCGTGGTGGTCGCCCGCTGCGTGGTGCGCGACACCGGCTTCTCGGGCCTCTCGCTGGCGGGCGGCGACCGGAAGACGCTCACCCCGAGCGGCAGCGTGATCGAGGATTGCGAGGTGGAGCGGGTCGGGCGCCTGCAGATCACCGCCAGCGTGGCGGTGGACTTCGACGGTTGCGGCCATGTCATCCGTCACAACCGCCTCCACCACACACCCGCCGGCGGCATCTTCCTGCACGGCAATGAGCACCTCGTGGAGGACAACGACCTCCACGACCTGTGCCTGCTCACGGGCGACTGCGGCGCCATCTACGCCTGCGAGGACTGGGGCGCGCGAGGCAACGTCCTCCGGCGGAACTTCCTCCACGACATCCGCAGCGAGCTCGGCCACACCGATCTCCACGGCATCTACCTCGACGAGACCGTCTCCGGTATCCGCGCCGAGGAGAACGTGATCTACCGCGCCACGGGCGACGGCTTCCGCGTCAACGGCGGCCGCGACAACATCCTGCGCCGCAATCTGGTGGCGCGCTGCGGCACGATCATCTGGGCCTCGGACTGGGGCCGCCAGCAGCTCGCCAACGGTGCCGCCGCCTCGCTGAAACGTCGGCAGCAGAACCTGCTCGCGCTGGGCTACCGGCAGGAACCGTGGCTCAGTCGTTACCCGGAGTGCGCGGCGATCCCGGACACCTGGGAGGCGCTCAGTGCGCCAGCGGCGCGATGGCTGTATCCGGAGGGCTGTGAGCTGGCCGACAATGTGTTCTTCGCGAACGCCAAGGGCTACACCGGCTTCTCCTCTCCGGCCGGCATCGACGTGATCGCCACCTACTACGCGGACTCCGCCGGCAATCTGCGCGACCAGGATCCGCTCTTTGTCGACGAGGCGGCGGGCGACCTCCGGTTGCGCGCGGAGTCTCCTGCCTTCGCGATTCCCGGCTGGCAGGCGTTTCCGTTTGAGCTCGTGGGTGTGCGCGAGTGAATCGGAGGAGAAGGGCGGTGCTTCAGGTTGTTCGGGCGGGCGTGGCTTGGGTGCGAGGGTGCGGCGCAGGGCAACGGCTCGAACCGTGAATTGATTCTGAAACAGACCCATCGGCGGGCCCGCGCGTTGACCCCCTTGCTGGGGCTGCGACCTTGGGGCTCTTCCCCACATGCATCCCACGCGCACTCTGCTCAGCGCGGGTCTGGCGCTTGTCCTTGGCTTGCCGGCCCTATCCGCAATGGTCGACCGCAACGGCGACGGCTTGTCCGATGTCTGGGCGGCGCTGTACCACCCGACGAAGGGCGCGACGGTGGACGAGGATGGCGACGGGGTGACGAACGCGCAGGAGGCGATCGCCGGCACCGACCCGCTCAACGCGGCGAGCCGGTTCGCCGCCGAACCGCGCACCGATACCGCGGGCAACCTCGTGCTGCGCTGGCACGGCCAGTGGGGCAAACGCTACACGGTGCAGGGCAGCACCGATCTGAAGACTTGGGCGGCGTCGCCCGAGACGCATGTTGGCCGCGGGCAGGAGATCAGCGTCGTTGTGCAGCCGGCCGGTTCGGCCGCGGAGGCGCGCCGCTACTGGCGCGTGATTGTCTCCGACGCCGACACCGACAGCGACGGCATGACCAACGCCGAGGAGATCGAGCTCGGTAGCGATCCGACCACCGCCGACGCCGCGAAGGGCACGCCGCGTGTCTACGGCGCAGAGTATTTCGTGAGCCCGACCGGCAGCGATGCGAACGCCGGCACGAAGCTTGCGCCGTTCCTCACGCTCGAGAAGGCGAAGGCGGCGGTGCGTGCGAAGATCGCCGCCGGCGTGCCGGCGGGCGGCATCGCGGTGTGGTTGCGCGGCGGCGTGTACGAGCGCAACACGACGCTCGCGCTCGGGGCACTCGATTCGGGGACGAGCGCGGGCAACTCCGTCGACTGGCGCGCTTGGCCCGGCGAGGAGGTTCGGTTGGTTGGCGGCCGGCGGATCCCGGCGAGCGCGTTCTCGCTCGTGACGAGCGCCTCGCCGGTCTGGAACCGGCTCGATGCGACGGCGCGGGGCCGGGTTCTGCAGGTCGACGTGAAGCCGTGGCTCGGGCTCACCGCGCAGTCGACCGACGCCGAGAAGCAGGCGGCCTACGGCGTGCAGCAGTATGCGGATCCCAACCAGAGAACCCCGGTTCCGACTGCCGCGCTGGAACTGTTCGTCGACGGGCAGCCGATGCAGCTCGGCCGCTGGCCCGATGCCGGCTTCAGCGAACGCCCGCAGGCGGTGACCGACGAGGTGGTCGAGGTCTTCGGGAAGAGCACGCCCGCCGTGGCCGGCGTGTACCGGAAGATCGGTGTCACCGACGGGGTCTCGCACTTCAAGCGCGACGGCTTGGTCAGCTGCACCTACGCCGATGGCGCGGGCGGCACCAAGACGAGTCTGGAGCAGTACTACCTGTACCGCAGCTCGTGGGACTCGGCCGGCGCCCACCATGTCTCGTGGTTCCTCGCGACGAACGAGACGGGCCGTCCGCCACGAACTGTGCCGAACATGCGTCCGTGGTGGAACTGCTATCGGCTCGACGGCCAGTTCGGGCGTTTGCTGCGGTACGATCCGTCCGGTGCGACGGGCGAACTCACCCTCGACAATCCCGTCGTGATCCACGACGGCTTCACCAACGTCGACCAGCCCGTGACCGATGCCGGCGAGACGCGCTTCACCTATTTCGGGGATCGTCCGGCGCGTTGGGGACAGGCGGGCGACCTTTGGGTGCACGGCTACTTCAAGGGTCTCTTCTTTGACCAGCATCGGCGGGCGAGCATCGATACGGCGACGAAGACCGTCACGCTCGGCGCTTCGACGGCAGGCGCGATCGTGGCCGGGCGCCCGTGGTACGCGTACAACTTGCTCGAGGAGATCACCCAACCCGGCGAGTGGTACCTCGATCGCGCGACCGGCCTGCTCTACTTCTGGCCGCCGGCGGGCTTTGGCGCGGGAACGGATGTCGTGGTGTCGCGGTTGGAGACGCCGCTGCTGCAGTTGACCGAAGCGAGCTTCGTGACGTTGCGTGACTTCACGGCGGAGGCGACGAGGCGGAACCTCATCGACGTCGTCGACGGCGACTCGGTCGTGCTGCGCGGCCTGACGCTGCGCAATTGTGGCGCCACCGGCGCGACGCTCACGGGCCGAAATCACCGCGTGAGCCGCTCCCGGATCGAGCACACGGCGTTGGCGGGCGTGAGCCTGAGCGGCGGCGATCGGGCGTCGCTCACGAGCGGCGGCTTGATCGTCGAGGACTGCGAGATCTCGGATTTCGGTCGCGTCGGCTACTGCTATCAGCCGGGCGTCAACGTGCTCGGCTGCGGCCAGACCGTGCGGCACAACCTCTTCTACGACGCGCACCATTCGGCGATCGTCTGGGACGGGAACAACCACCGCCTCGAGTTGAACGAAATCACCGACGTGTGCCGCGACACCAACGACGCCGGCGCCATCTACGCGCATCAGGACTGGGGCGCGCGCGGCACGGTCATCGCGCAGAACCATATCCACGGCATCCGTTCGACTCTCGGTCGTTGGGTGCACGGCATCTATCTCGACGACTGCCTCAGCGGTGTGGCCGTCGAGCGGAACCTGGTGGTCGACGTTGTCGGCAACGCCATCACCGTCGGTGGCGGGCGCGACAACACCATGGTCAACAATCTCGTGGTGCGCTGTCGCCGCGGACTCTACGCCGACGCCCGCGGCGTGACCTGGACCGAGCGGTACGGCTCCGACAACTGGGAGCCTTTGCTCACGAAGCTCGTGTCGCTGGGCTACCAAAACGATATCCCGGGGACGGAGCAGGATTGGCCCACACGGTTTCCCGCCTGTGCGGCGATCCCGAACGACTGGGCCGCCGTGCTGGCGGAGGTGCACTGGCTGCGGCCGGAAGGCTGCGTGTTCTCGCGCAATGCGGGCTGGAGCAACGAAGGCTGGATCGAGGGTGCGCTCGTTTCCGACAAGAAGGATGCGTCCGGCAATCCGCTCAGCTCAATCGTCGCAACCGATCACTTTGCGGCAATTGGCGACAATCTCGCGAATTCAGATCCACTCTTCGTCGACGAAGCGGCTGGCGACCTGCGCCTGCGCGCCGATTCGCCGGTCCGGCAGATTCCCGGCTGGCAGGAGATCCCGTTCGACCGGATCGGTGTGCGCGAGTGAGCGAAGGCCGGGCGTGACGCGTGAATTGAGTCTGAAAGCGGCGGAGGGGACTGGGCGCCCATTGACCTGCGGCACGGTTGGGAAATGCTCCGGCCGCAATCCCCACATGCAACTCACACGTCTGCTTCAGGGCGCCGCACTGGCGCTGGCTCTCGGACCCTCGCTGCTCGCGGTCGTCGACCGCAACGGCGACGGCCTTTCCGATGTCTGGGCGGCGCTGTACCACCCGACGAAGGGCGCGGCCGTGGACGAGGATGGCGATGGCTTTACCAACGCCCAGGAGGCGCTGGCCGGCACCGATCCGCTGACTGCCGCGAGTCGCTTCGCCGCAGTCCCCCTGGCCGACCCGGTCGGCAACCTCGTGCTGCGCTGGTGGGGTGTGTGGGGCAAACGCTACCTCGTCGAGAGCAGTGCGGATCTGAAGACGTGGTCCGCGCTGCCCGAACTGCACATCGGCCGGGGCGAGGAGTTGAGCGCTCTCGTACGCGCCGCCGGTGCGGCGCCCGAGTCGCGCCGCTACTGGCGCGTGGTCGTGACCGATGTCGACACCGATGCCGACGGCATGACCAACGCCGAGGAGAGCGAGCTGGGCAGCGATCCGACGACGCCTGATGACACGCTCGGTGCGCCGCGGGTCTTCGGCGCGGAGTATTTCGTGAGCCCGACCGGCAGCGACGCGAACACCGGCACGAAGGTGGCGCCGTTCCTCACGCTGGAGAAGGCGAAGGCGGTGGTGCGCGCGCGAATTGCCGCCGGCGTGCCCGCCGGTGGCATCGTCGTGTGGTTGCGCGGTGGCGTGTACGAGCGCACGGCGACGCTGGAGCTCACCGCCGCCGATTCCGGTGCGGACGCGAGCCGGCCGGTGGAATGGCGCGGTTATCCGGGCGAGTCCGTGCGGGTCGTCGGCGGGCGGCACCTGGACGGCTCGGGCTTCCAGCCGGTCACGAGCGCCTCGCCGGTGTGGAACCGGCTCGACGCGAGCGCGAGAGGGAAGGTGCTCCAGCTCGACCTGCGGGCGCGCGGGATTTCCGACTATGGCGCACTCAACGTGCGAGGGTTTGCGATCGCGACCGGAGCAGCGATGGAGGTCGCCGTCGATGGCAAGGTCCTGCCGCTGGCGCGTTGGCCCGACGAAGGGGAGACGCAGCTCCTGCAGAGCGAGGAGGGCGAGACGTTCCAGCTCTTCGGCACCACGACGCCGGACGTCTCCGGTTCGTACACCCGGGTGGGGACGACCGATGGCGTTTCGCTGTTCATGCGCGACGCGTTGGCGGGCGGGCAGCAGTACTACCTGTATCGGTGGACCGGAGTGACCAACGGCAATCCGTTCCGCTACTGGTTTGTGTCGACCCAGAAGTCGGGCTGGCCGAGTGGCAAGACGCCCTTCTGGGGCTGCCGCTACGTGCCGGGGGTGCTGAAGCCGAACGCGGGCTCCGGCGCGGCCGGGATGGCGACCGGGTTGGACCCGTTGCGGCTCAATCACGGGTTCGCCTATTACGGTGCGTCCCTCGGATCGGCGAAGTTCGCCTATCTTGGCGATCGGCCGGCGCGGTGGAGCGGGGCGACGGACATCTGGGTCGCCGGCAACTGGGGGAACCTGTGGGCCGAGTACCATCTGCCGGTGGCGGGGGTGGATGCGACGGAGCGCACGATCGTGCTGGCGAAGGGGCCGCCCAACTACGGCATGGTCAGCGGCCAGCCGTGGTACGCCTACAATCTGCTCGAGGAGATCACCCGGCCGGGCGAGTGGTACCTCGACCGCGGCAGCGGCATCCTCTACCTCTGGCCTCCGGCCGGTTTCGGCGCCGCTTCGGACGTCACCCTCTCGGTGGTGGATGGGTCGATCTTCAAGCTGACCAACACGATCCATTGGGCTGTGCGGGACATGACGTTGGAAGCGTCCCGCCAGAACTGCATCAATGCCAGCGATGCCGACGGTCTGCAGCTCACGCGGCTGGTCCTGCGCAACTCCGGCACTTCCGGCGCGCAGCTGATCGGGCGCAACGTCCTTGTGGGAAGGTGCCGCGTCACCGGCGTCGGCCATAGCGCGATCACGGTCGAGGGCGGCGACCGGGCGGAGCTCATGTCCAGTGGGAATCGGATCGAGGACTGCGAGGTGAGCGCTTTCGCGCGTTTCAGTCGCACCGGGAACACCGGCATCCTCATCCGGGGGTGTGGCGCCACGATCCGCAACAACCGCATCCATCACGCCCCGCAATCGGCGATCAACCTCGCCGGCGCCAAGATGACTTCACCTCTGGGGTGGGGCTCCAACAACAGCACCGTCGAGCTCAACGACATCCATGATGTCTGCCTGACCACCGCCGATGCCGGTGCGATCTACGCCGGCCGCGATTGGGGCACGCGCGGCAACGTGGTGAAGAACAACTTCATCCACCGGCTCCACTCGGTCTTCGGCCTGGACGTCAACGGCATCTATCTCGACGACGCCGTGAGCGGCATCCGCGCCGAGGGCAACATCATCTACGATGTGACCGGTGCCGGCCTCAAGGCGGGCGGCGGACGCGACAACAAGCTGGAGCACAATCTCATCGTTGGGTGCGGCAACGCTCTCTACGCCGACAGTCGCGCCCTGGAGTGGCAGAAGCCCGTGGATGGATTTCCCAACAACACTCCGGGCGACGACGGCAACCTGCTCGAGAAGCTGGTGCTCCTTGGGTACCAGGGCAAAACGTGGGCGAAGGCCTATCCGGACTGCGCGCGCATTCCCAACGACTGGGCGGTCGTTAGCGACCAGAGCAACCGTTGGCTCTGGCCCGAGGGCACGGTCTTCTCCCGTAATGTCTGCTGGGATAACTTCCGCTTAATCGAGGCCTCGAGCGGCACGACCGGCCGCATGCAGGAGATCGCGGAGAACCTGGTCGACGTGGATCCGCTTTTTGTCGACGAGGCGGCCGGCGACCTGAATCTGCAGGCCGGCTCGCCGGTGCGCGCGATCCCCGGCTGGCAGGAGATCCCGTTCGACCGGATCGGCGTGCGGGAGTGAGGCGCGGCGCGTCGGCGCGTGCTCATCCTCGCCCAGAACATCACGATTTGCCGGAGTGAGCGCACGAATGGTGTTTGCTGTGGATGCTACCGCGCTGAGGTGGCCCATCGGAGAAGCCGGGTCGACGCCCCGGCCTACAGGAAGCGGCGTAGGTCGATTCCCTCGTGAGAGTTCGGGCCCCCCGGAGGCACGACGCCGCTGCTTGTGAAACCCGGCGGGGCCGCCATGCTCCGCGGCCATGTCGCCCGCCGCCGAACAACTCGTCGCCGATCTGAAACGCGCCAACGTCCTCGCCTCCGTGCAGAGCCTGCTGGGCTGGGACGAGCAGGTGTTCCTTCCGCCGGAGTCGGCGGGCCGGCGCGCCGAGCAGTCGGCCCTGCTGGCCGAGCTGCACCACCGCGAGGCGACGAACCCGCGGATCGGCGAGTCGCTCGCCGCGCTCGAGGCGGCCGGGGCCGGCGCGGCCCCCGACGAGCAGGTGCTCCGGCACCACGCGCGCAAGGACTACGACCGCCTCACGAAGCTGCCCGCGGAGTTCGTGCGCGCGAAGGCGCGGCTCGACAGCGAGGCGTACCACGCCTGGGCGGAGGCGCGCGCCGCGCGCGACTTTGCGAGGTTCGCGCCGTTCCTCCAGCGGCAGCTCGACTTCGCCCGCCGTGAGGCGGAACTGCTCGGGCTGGCCGACGCCTACGACCACGCGATCGACAAGCACGATCCGGGCATGACCGCCGCGCGGATCGAGGCGCTCTTCGCCGAACTGAGACGCGAGCTCGTGCCGCTCGCGCGCCGCATCGTCGCGGCGCGCCGGCCGACGCGCCGCGAGGCGCTGCGGGGCTTCCCGGTCGAGGCGCAGCGCGAGTTCCTCCACGAAGTCACCGCCGCGATGGGGTTCGACTACGCCCGCGGCCGGATCGACGTGTCGCTGCACCCGTTCTGCTCGGGCGACGGACACGACATCCGGATGACCACGCGCTTCGACGTGGACAACCCGCTGGACTCGCTCTTCAGCTCGATCCACGAGACCGGGCACGGCCTGTACGAGCAGGGGCTGCCCCGCGAGTGGATCGGCACGCCGCTCGGCGAGGCGGTGGGCATGGGGATCCACGAGTCGCAGAGCCGCCTCTGGGAGAACCAGGTCGCGCGCAGCCGGGCGTTCTGGCGGCACTGGGAGCCGAAGTTCCGCGCCCGCTTCGCCCCGCTGCTCGACGCGGTCTCGGCCGACGAGCTCCACCGCGCGATCAACGAGGTTGCGCCCACGCTCATCCGTGTCGATGCCGACGAGGTCACGTACAACCTGCACATCGTGCTGCGTTTCGAGCTCGAGCGCCGGTTGTTCCGCGGCGAACTCGCGGTGGCCGATCTGCCGGCCGCCTGGAACGCGCTCTCGCAGGAACTGCTCGGGCTGACGCCCGCGCATGACGGCGAAGGCTGCCTGCAGGACATCCACTGGTCCGGCGGCGCGTTCGGCTACTTCCCCAGCTACTGCCTCGGCAACATGATCGCCGCGCAGCTCTGGTACGCGGCGCTCGCGGCGTTGCCGGGGCTCGAGGACGATTTCGCCGCGGGCCGGTTCGAGCGGCTGCTCGGCTGGCTGCGCACGCAGATCCATGGGCGCGGCCGCCGGCTCGCGACGGAGGAGCTGGTGCGCGCCGTCACGGGCGAGGGGATCTCGCCGCGGCATCTCGTGCGCTATCTCGGCGAGCGCTATCTGCCGCTGTGCGCCGGGTGAGGCAGGGCGCGGGGCGCGGATCGGGCGCACGGCGCCGCGGGGCGGTCGCGTGAGGAGCCGGATGGCTTCCGGGCGGAGCGATCCGGAGACGAAAAACGGCGGCCCGGTGAGGGGCCGCCGTCGGTGAAACAGTGCGAGTTGGTCCGGATCAGCCGAGGAGGTCGGCGATCAGGCCCTTCTCTTCCTTCAGCTCGTTCTCGGTCTCGACGATCTTCTGCTTCGAGAACTCGCTGAGCTGGACGCCCTGGACGATCTCGAAGGTCTTGCCGTCGTTGGTGCGGATCGGGAAGGAGTAGATGAGGCCCTTCTCGATGCCGTAGGAGCCGTCGGAGTAGACGCCGACGCTGAACCAGTCGCCGGGGGCGGTGGGGGTGCTGAGGGCGCGGACGGTGTCGCAGGCGGCGTTGGCGGCCGAGGCGGCGGAGCTGAGACCGCGGGCCTTGATGATGGCGGCGCCGCGCTGCTGGATGGTCGGGATGAAGGTGTCCTTGAACCAGGCCTGGTCGGCGATGACCTCGGTGGCGGGCTTGCCGTTGATCTTCGTGTTGGCGAAGTCAGGATACATCGTGGAGCTGTGGTTGCCCCAGATGGCGAGGTTGGTGACGGCGGTGGTGTCGACGCCGGCCTTCTGGGCGAGCTGGGCCTTGGCGCGGTTCTGGTCGAGCATCGTCATCGCGAAGAAGCGGT
>JAEXPG010000549.1 GCA_023447015.1 Verrucomicrobiota bacterium | reverse complement strand
CGCGGCAGCGTCCCGGCACCGCGAAGGGCGTGTGCTTCATCACGCTCGAGGACGAGACCGGCCTGGCCAACGCGATCGTGCGCCCGAAGCTCTTCGAGGAGAACCGGCTCACGATCAACCTCGAGCCCGCGCTGCTCATCGCCGGCCGGGTCCAGAACGAGCAGGGCGTGATCCACGTCCTCGCCGAACACATCGCCGCGCTCCCCGCGCCCGACCTGCCCGCGCAGGCCAGCCACGATTATCACTGAGACCGTTCTGCCGTGCGGCAGAATCTACGGCGCGTGGCGCCTCCGCGACGGGCGATCTGGAACTCACGAACTCAGGAACGGTGGCGCCGAGCGCAGCAGAGTGGAATGTGGAAATCGGGAAGCGATCCGAACGAACCTTGAAGGCTCTGAAGGAGTCTGGTGCTTCCGGATTTGGAAACGGACTGTTGGACTGTTCTGAAACACTGTTTCGAAGCGAAGCCGTTGGCCACAGAGGGCTCAGAGATATGGCAGGAGCACACAGAGAGAGACCGAAAAACGACGGGAGGCCCAGTACACTCACCATTCGGGCGAGCACGCTGGACCAGGCTTTGCTAGTCCGAGCTCCCCTCTGCGATCTCCTCCCGTCTCTCCTCCGCCTCTGTGACCTGTCCGTTCTGTCGTTCCTAGACGAGCGGAGAGAGTGTTCATTATCTGGTGCGCAGTCTCGACAGCGCGGGTGGCGTTTGAAACTCTCGACGCGTGGCACGCAGTTGGACCCCGGAACAGGCCGCTTCCCTCGCCCCCGACGCCGCTTCGCTGAAGGCGGCGCAGGGATTGGCGTCGCCGCGGAAGTGGACGCTGCTGGGGCGCGACGAGCGGTTTGTGTGGGGCCTCGCCCAAGGTTCGGGCAAGGACCCCTACCAAGCGCAGATCGACCTCGAGGAGCCGGCGTTCAAGTGTTCGTGCCCGAGCCGGAAGTTTCCCTGCAAACACGGGCTCGGGTTGCTGCTGATCTTCTCCTCGCAGCCCGCCACGGTGGCGGTGGGCGCGCGTCCGGCCTGGGTCGACGAATGGGCCGCGAAGCGCGCGGAGCGTGCGGCCAAGGCGGAGGCCAGGGCGCAGGAGCCCGCGGCGGCGCCGGACCCCGAGGCGCAGGCCAAACGCCGCGAGAAGCGTGCGGCCAATGTCGCCCGCGGCGTCGAGTACCTCGATGGCTGGTTGCGCGACCTCGTCCGGCAGGGCACGGCGGCGGCACAGGCGGCCGGATACAAGTTCTGGGACGAACCTGCCCGCCGGCTGGTCGATGCCCAAGCGCCCGGATTGGCGCGGCGGGTGCGGGCGCTGGGATCCCTGACGAACACGCCGACCGACGAGGCGCGGCTGCTGGCCGGGCTCGGCCGGCTGCATCTTCTGCTCGCCGCGGCGCGGCGACGCGAGGTGCTGGATCCTGAATGGCAGGCGGAGATCGACAGCCAGCTCGGCTGGACTGCCGACCAGGACGAGGTGCGGCAGGGGGGAGGCGTGCGAGCGGTGTGGTTTGCCGCGGCGCAGACCAGCAGCGAGGAGGCCGGGGTGGTGACGCGCGCGACCTATCTGTTCTCCGGTGACGGCCGTCGCGCGCAGGTGTTGGAGTTCTCGCACTCTTCGCAGGCGGCCGCGTCGGCGCTGGTCGCAGGGCGGGCCTTCGAGGGCGAACTGGTCTTCTTCCCGGGTGTCGAATCCGAGCGGGCGTTGCTCAAGACGGCTCCCGCGGACACACCGCGCCCACCGCTGCAATTCTTCGAAAGTTGTGCGGCGCTGCAGACGGCCCACGCGGCGCGGTTGGCGGCCAATCCGTGGCGGGACGAGATGGCCGCGCTCGTCCGGCTCGTTCCCAGTACGGCCGACGGACGCTGGTGGTTGCACGATGCTACGGGTGAGACCATTCCGCTGGCGCCCGAGTTCAAGGCCGGCTGGGAGCTGCTCGCCTGCTCCGGCGGGCGGCCGCTCGGGCTCTGCGGTGTCTGGGACGGATTCGTGTTCCGACCGCTCAGTGTGATCGACGAGGCCGGCGCCATACCGCTCGGCTGAAGATCCATGGCCACCTTCCAACAGACTGCATTGCTGGGCACCGAGCGGATGGCGAGTCCGCCCGCGGCGCCGCATCCGGCGCTCGTAGAGGCGTGGCGACTGCTCGACTGGGCCGGCGACCGCGAGGGGGCTTGGCTTGAGGCGCTCGCGCTGGTCGGCACGGCGCAAACCGCCGGCGGCGTGGCGGTGCGGCGAACGGTGGTCCAGAACTGCGCCGCCCCTGAGACGCGGCCGGTTGCACCGGTCGCGGCCGGTGCGCTGCTGCCGCAGGTGATCGAAGGCGAGTTCCGCCCGCTGCTGGCCGAATGGCTCGAGCTTTGCGCCGGTGCCGGATGCGTGATTCCGCCGGTATTTCTGCCGCGCGTGCTCGCGGCCGCCGGCGATGAGGAACGCGCGGCGCTCGCCGCGGAGTTGGGTGAGCGGGGACGCTGGTTGTTGCGCCAGAACCCGGCTTGGCACCGTCTGCTCGACTCCCGCGCCGAGTTGCCTGACGACTCGTGGGAGCTCGGGTCGCCGTCGGAACGGCTCGCCTGGTTGGCGGGGCGGCGCCGCTCCGATCCGACGAGTGGGTTGGTCCGTCTGCAAAAGACTTGGGCCGAGGAATCGGCGGATTTCCGCGAACTGGCGCTGCCGGAATTGGCGGTCGGGCTGGGGCCCGCGGACGAGCCGTTCCTCGCCAGCTGGCTCTCCGATCGGCGCAAGGAGGTTCGGCAGAAAGCGCAACGGCTTTTGGCGCGTCTGCCGACGTCGGCACTCGCGCGGCGCATGCGCGAACGCGCGGCCGCGGCGGTGCGCTTCCAGCGCGGTTTGCTCTCGAAGAAACTCGAGATCGAGCTGCCTGCGGCCTTCGACAAGGAGTGGAAGGCCGACGCCGTGGAGGAGAAGCCGCCGGTGGGCGTCGGCGAGAAGGCGTTCTGGGTGCGGCAGATCCTGGCCTGCGTGCCGTTCGCGGAGCTGCGTGAGCGGACCGGGCTCGACACGACCGATCTCGTCGGGCTGGCGCTGAAGGGCGAGTGGGGCGAGCTGTTCGGCGCAGCGTGGTACGATTCGCTGGCGGTGGCACCCGACGCGGAACTCGCTGCGGAACTGTTCCGACGGATCCTCGGCGGCGGCATGAAGGCGCCCGGAGGCCAGGCCCCGGCGGCGCTGGTGGCGACGTTGCTGCCGCTGTGCCCCGAGGCGGAGCGCTGGACGCTGGCGCTCGATCAGGCCGGGCAGGGGATTTCGGCGTGGCTTTGCCTGCCCCATCTGCCCGGACGTCCTGAACCGCGGGAGGCCGCGCGCCTGCTGGCCGCGCTCGCGCCGGCGATTCGCGACGGGGCGGTGCCCGGCGGTTCGCCGCAGGCGGTGCTGGTGGC
>JAEXPG010000477.1 GCA_023447015.1 Verrucomicrobiota bacterium | reverse complement strand
CGATCGACCGCGTGCACCGCCTCGGCCAGACGAATCCGGTTTTCGTGTACCGCCTGATGACGGCCGGCACGATCGAGGAGCGCATCCAGGCGCTGAAGGCGGAGAAGAAGGCGATGTTCGACCAGATCGTCGGCAAGTTCCGCACGGAGTTCGACCTCTCGCAGCACTTCGCGTCGCTCGACAGCCTGATCAAGCTCGCCGCCGCCGCCCCCGAGGCCGAGACCGAGGCCGAGCTGGGCGAGGGGTAGGCGGCGGTTGATTGCGGATTGGGGATTTCGGATTGCGGAATGGACGGAGGGTGGTGCGCGGTCGAGGAGAGGGCTGCGCCCCACGCGTCGGTTCGGAAGACGCTGATCGCTTCGGCGTGCGGCGGCTGTGCGCCACCGCGGTTTTGGTACAAACGTCCCGCGGAATTGTGACGGCCGCGGGCTTGTCGCGCGGCGGCGGAACTGCACTCTCGGGCGCGTCCGCGGTGCCGCGGGCGCCGGCTCGAACCCGCCGGCGCGCGGCGCAGGCGGCCAACCCCGCAGGCACCTCCCATGTTCACGATGATTCTGCTAGGACTCGTCTTCGGCGTCGGCATCGCCGCGCTGGCGACGTTGCTGTTCGGCGTCTACACCATCGGCCCGACCGAGCGCGGCGTGCTCACCACCTTCGGCCGCGTGCAGCGCCTCGCCGGCACCACCGGCGACGATCCGCAGCTCGGCGAGCTGCTCACCGACGAGGAGAAGGAACGCTACAACTACCCGAACATCCCTGTCATCCCGCCCGGCGGCC
Organism: Verrucomicrobiota bacterium; assembly: GCA_023447015.1. GTDB lineage: Bacteria > Verrucomicrobiota > Verrucomicrobiia > Opitutales > Opitutaceae > CAJCBL01. The sequence continues at coordinate 1,775 of JAEXPG010000477.1, read as the reverse complement.
CGTACTTCAAGTGGCCGTGGCAGAAGCTCTACAAGATCGGCATGACGATCCAGACGACCGATCTCACCTGGGACCCCGACATCCGCCAGGAGTACATCGAGGCCGTCACGAGGGACAATCTCACCGTCGCCATCACCGGCCAGCTCCGGTGGCGCCCCTGCGAGCGCAACCTCTACGCCTACCTCTTCGGCGTCGCCAATCCGGCGGCCCACGTCGTGGGCTACTTCATCTCGGGGCTGCGCGACCGCATCGCGACCTTCCAGGGCGAGAGCCACGACGGCGCGGTCGAGGGCGTCTCGATCAACGACCTGCGCAAGAACCTCTCGAGCATCAACCGCTACATGGAGGAGGCCTGCCGCAAGACCACCGCGCGCTACGGCGTGGAGCTCGACGCCGCGCTGATCACCACGATCGACCCGCCGGGCGATGTCGACGAGGCGCTGGCCTCGATCAACACCACCCAGAACCAGGTCGCCGCCGCGATCAGCCAGTCGAAGGCCGACGCCGACCAGAAGCTGAAGATGGCCGAGCAGGCCGTGCAGATCGCGCAGAACCGCGCCGCCGCCGAGGCCGCGCCGCTCACCGAGCTCGGCAAGACGCTTGCTGCGATGCACGCCACCGGCGGCAAGGCCGCCCTCGATGCCTACCTGCGCAACGCCAGCCTCCCGCTCCGCGAGAAGGCTGCGCAGACCGTCGTCAACCTCTGACCCCATTCCCACCATGCCATTTCTCGCCGCCATCGTCGCCGCGTTCGTCGGCACGTTCATCGCCACTCCGATCCTCCTCGCTCTCGGCCGCGCCTTCCAGCTCTGGCGCGTGCTGCCCGAGCGCACGGTGCTCGTCTACACGCTCTTCGGGAAGGTCATCGGGCGTATCGAGCAGCCGGGGCTGTTCTTTCCGATCGCACACTTCGGCCCGCAGGCCCTGCTGCTGCCGTTCTTCGGCAAGGCCTACCCGGTGAAGACGCACATCTTCCAGTCCTACCTGCGCAACCAGCTCGTCAACTCCGAGGAGGGCGCGCCGATGGGTGTGGGCATCTGGTTCGAGGGCTTCGTGCGCGATCCGGAGGCGTTCCTCTTCCAGAACGCCGATCCGCTCGGCTCGCTCCAGGCCAACGTCGCCACCGCCGTCGTGAAGCAGCTCTCCAACCTCAAACTCGAGGTGCTCCTCGAGAACCGCGACGCGCTCTCGCGCCGGGTCCGCGAGGAGGTGACGCCGACCTCCGTGAAGTGGGGCTTCCATCTCGGTTCGACCTACATCCGCAAGGTCGCCTTCCGCGACCGCGGCATGATCGGAGAGATCCAGCGCAAGGTCGTCAATCGCCTGCGCCAGGTGACCGCGGCGATGAAGCAGGCCGGTGAGAACGAGGTCGCACTCATCCACTCCTCGGCCGATATGCGTGCCGCGCAGCGCCTCGGCGAGGCGCAGGCCGTGCGCCCGATGGTGATCGGCCAGGCGCTCGCCGAAATCCGCCGCCAGCCCGAGGTGGCCGAGGCGCTCTTCAAGCTCCTCGATCTGCAGGCCACGCTCCGCAGCACCGGCAAGGTGATCGTCGCCCCCGGCGGCTCCGCCGGCCTGCTGCTCAACAGCTGAGAACAGGGTAGGGCGAACCGTCCCCGGTGAGCCGCGTCTTTCGGGGATAGTGAGACTGAACCACTCCCTTCGGCCCGGTCGCCTCGAGCGGCCGGGCCGTTTCTTTCCCCGGCGAAGGCGCGGAACGGTCTCCGTTCCGCCGGTGGCGTCGGAGTGCTTTCGCTGCTGAGTCAGCGCATGAT
>JAEXPG010000389.1 GCA_023447015.1 Verrucomicrobiota bacterium | reverse complement strand
CCTGAATACCTAGCACCCGGCGTCTACGTGGAAGAGACCAGCTTCCGCGCCAAATCGATCGAGGGAGTCGGCACCAGCACCACCGCGTTCGTCGGCCCGACCCTCAAGGGCCCCGTCGCCCCCGCCGTCGACACCACCCCGGCCGCCCCCCAGCCCGAGCTGCTCACGAGTTTCGGTGACTTCGCCCGCATCTACGGCGGACTCGATCCGCTGGTCTTCGGCCCGACCAACGAGGCGAAGCCCAACTACCTCGCCCACGCCGTGCTCAACTACTTCAACGAGGGCGGCGGCCGCCTCTACGTCGTGCGCACCGAGCAGGGCGCGGACACTGCCTCCATCACCCTCGGCTCCGGCTCGAAACGGGTCGTCATCCGCGCACGCTTCAAGGGCTCCGCCGGCAATGGCACCGTGAAAGTCGCCGAGATCCTCTCCGACGCCACCGGCCGCCTGCTCGCCACCGCCACCGCCGGCACCCTGCTCCGCGCCAAGGGCGCCGCGCCCGTCGAACCCGCCCGCGTGCTCGGCGACGTCGCCGGCCCCTTCAAGGTCCACCAGGGCGGCGTCCTCCGTCTCTTCGTCGGTTCGCCGGTCCAGAAGATCGATCTGCCCTTCCTCGCCGCCCACACCGAGGCCAAGGGCCAGACCGAACTCGCCACGCCCAAGACCACGCTCACCGACCCCAACCACTCGTTGACCGTCACGATCGACGGCGGCGCCACGCAAACCGTCGACCTGCCCAACGGCGACTACACCCCGGCGGAGCTCGCCGTCGCGCTCAACTCCCGTCTCGTCGGCGGCTACGCCAGCCTCGCCGGCAACTTCCTTGTGCTCGGCTCGGATCGCTTCGGCTACGCGGGCACGGTCACTGTCGCCAAGAACGACGCGTTCGGCTTCACCGCCAACCTGACCGCTACCGCGGTCTTCAACCTGGCCGCCAACACCGTGGGCGATCTCGCCGCCGTCACCGTCGCCGATCTCAACAAGATCCTCGACGCCAAGTTCCCCGGCGCCGCCCCCGCCGTCGCCTCAGACCAGGGTGGCTTCCTCCAGCTCGCGACCGGCGCGCTCGGCGAGAGCGCCACCCTCGCCATCGGCGACGCCACCGACGCCGTCACCGGGACCGTCTCCGAGCACAACGCCTTCGGTCTCGACCTGCCGGTTCCCGGCACCGCGCCCGCGGCCGGTTCGAGCATCCGGCTCTACATGAAGCAGAGCGACGGCACGTGGAAGGACCATTCCGCCACGGTGTTCGTCCCGCCCGCCGATCCCAACGTCAAGGCCGGCAGCTTCATCACCTTGGCCCTCTCGATTGCCGACAGCTCCAACCAGTCCGACTCGTTCGACGGCATCAGTCTCAACGCCACCGACCGCACCTACCTCGGCCGGGAATTCCCGCAGGAGCCCGCGATCCGCGACGCCGCCCTGCGCAACCTCGTCTGGTTCGACATCGGCGACGGCGACAGCATCGACCTGCACGACGCCCTGTTCCCGTCCGGCAGCACTGCCGGCGATCCCGCGAGCGGTCTCTTCGCCGTGCACGTCCTCGCCGACGGCACCGATGGCAACGAGCCGGCCGCCGGCTCGCCCGACCAGGCCGGCTCCTACGCCGCGGCGTTCGAACAACTCCGCGGCCTCGAAGACGTCTCGATCGTCGCCGCACCGGGCCACTCGTCCTTCGAGACAAGCAACTACCACGCGATCCAGAGCCTCCTCATCCAGCACGCGGAGAATCCCCGCGCCTACCGGATCTCGGTGCTCGACACCCCGCCGAACCTCACGCCGTCCGGCGCCAAACTCGAGCGCGCCCGCCTCGACTCGCACCGCGCGGCGATGTACTTCCCCTGGGTCACTGTCGCCAATCCGTTGGCACGCCCGGGCAACACCCAGCCGAAGGAGCTTGCGCTTCCGCCGTCGGGTTTCATCACCGGCATCTACGCGCGCAACGACGTCGCCAAGGGCGTCGCGAAGGCCCCGGCCAACGAGGTCGTGCTCACCGCGCTGCGCTTCGAACGCGACATCAACTTCGCCGAGAACCAGCTCCTCAATCCGCTCGGCGTGAACTGCCTGCGCTTCTTCCCCGGCCGCGGCTACCGCGTCTGGGGCGCACGCACCGCCTCCTCCGACCCCGAGTGGAAGTACGTCAACGTCCGCCGCTTCTTCAACTACCTCGAGGCCTCCATCGACCGCGGCACCCAGTGGGCCGTCTTCGAGAACAACGGCGAGCGCCTCTGGTCCAACATCCGCGAGACGATCGAGGCATTCCTCTACAACGAGTGGGTCTCCGGCAACCTCCTCGGCGCCTCGCCGAAGGAAGCCTACTTCGTCCGCTGCGACCGCAGCACCATGACGCAGCACGACCTCGATAACGGCCGCCTCATCTGCCTCGTCGGCGTCGCCGCCCTCAAGCCCGCCGAGTTCGTCATCTTCCGCATCGGCCAGAAGACCGCCGATTCCCGCACCTGAACCCCGCCCTCCAACCCTGAATCCATTCTTCCATGGCTGACAGAACCACACCCTACGGCGCGTTCAACTTCCTGGTGAACCTCAACGGCCCCGTCGGCGAAGACCAGCCCCTCGGCGGCTTCTCCGACGTCTCCGGCCTCTCCTCCGAGATCACCATGGCCGAGTACCGCACCGGCAACGACAAGCCCAACCACGTCCGCAAGGTCCCCGGCCTCCACAAGGTCGGCGACGTCACGCTCAAGCGCGGCATCGTCAACTCGAAGGACCTCTGGGACTGGATCACCGCCACGCGCACCACCGGCATCGCCGCCAAGCGCAACGTCGTCGTCACCCTGCGCGACGAGACCGGCAAGCCCGTCCAGAAATGGCTCCTCGGCAGCGTCGTCCCGCTCAAGTACACCGGCCCCACCCTCGCGGCCAAGGGCGGCGGCGACGTCGCGATGGAGGAGCTCGTCCTCTCGAGCGAGAGCCTCGAGGTCGAGCCCGTCTCCTGACCCCGGGCCTCCGGTCCATGGACGGCCTCGTCTTCCAGCCCCTGCCGGCGCCGCGGGCCACCCATCCCGCGCGCGCCGACATCGCCTGCTTCGTCGGGTTCATTCCCCTGCGGGCCGGCGTGCTGCTCTCGGCCTCCGAGATCTCGGATCTCGTCGCGCGCGGCTGGGTCGAGCCGCCGGCGCCGGGTACCACGGTCCCGGCGTCGGTTCTGCTCCATGTTCCGGTCACGGTGGACCCGTGGGCCTCGTTCGACCGCCTCTTCGCCTGGAACACACGCCCGCTCGACAGCGCCGCCACGGATTTCTGCACCGCCGCCCTCGGCGCCGCCGTGCGCAGCTTCTTCGCGCAGGGGGGCCGGCGTTGCCACATCGTCCGCGTGGGAGATCCGCTGCCGGTCGACGCCGCTCCCGATCTTCGCCGCAACGCGCTCACCGCCCTGCTTCCGGAGAATCAGTGGGCCTTCGACGATCGGACCGCGTGGCGCGGAATGAGCCACGTCTTTGGTCTCCCCGACACCTCATTTCTCTGCCTGCCCGATCTGCCGGAACTCCTCGGCGTCACCCCGGCGGCAATCAACCTGCCACCGCCACCGGCAGCCGAGGAGTGTTTCGTGCCCTTCGCCGAGGCAACTGAGTCGAACTTGCCGCGCCCCTCGCAGACCTTCACCGTCGGCTATTGCGATGCAGCCGGCTACGAGGCATGGGCCGCGTTTGTTCGCCATGTCTCCAGCCTGCTCGACCGCCACGCTCACGAGGTCCAGTTCATCGCCGCGCTTCCCCGGCCGCTCGATGCCACCGCGATCGGCGCCCAGGCCCGCTCCGCCTCAGCCACCGCCGCCATGCACGCGGCCCGCGAGGCCCAGCGCGCCGTCGTCGACGGGCTGAACACCGAGTTCGTCCAGCTTGCGTACCCGTGGTTGCGCACCGCCACCTCCACCGAACTGCCCGGCGCCTGCGAGGCGCCCGACGGCACGCTCGCCGGCGTGCTCGCGCACCACGCCGTATCCCGCGGCACGTGGCGAAGCGCGCTCCACACGCCCGTCCCGGGGGTGGATGCCGTCGTCCCCGTGCTCGACCGCGCCACACTCGAAGGCCCGCTCCTCACAAAATCCCCCGAGCGCGGCACCTTCCGCGAACGCCTCACTCTCTTCGGCCCGAGCCCGACCGGCATCATGCTGCTCTCGGACGTTACCACACACCCGGACGACTACCGGTCGGCCAACCTCAAACGCCTCGTCTCAGCGATCATCCGCGCCGCCCGCATCGTCGGCGAGGAGTCCGTGTTTGAGAACAACGGCGAGCCCCTCTGGCGCCACCTGGTCGACCGCTTCCACGACCTGCTCACCGAGCTCTGGCGCGATGGGATCTTCGCCGGCGCCTCGCCGGCCGAGGCGTTCGAGGTCGTCTGCGACCGCACGACCATCTCGCAGGCCGACCTCGATGCCGGTCGCGCGATCGTAAGCATCGCCTTCACCGCCGCCGCACCCATCGAGCGCATCGTCGTCCACCTCGCGCTCGACCAGGGCGGCCACGTTTCCCTCCTCGGCAAGGACGCCGACCTCCGCGACGCATGAGCACACCGTCCGACACGCCCTACCCGGCCTTCGCCTTCCAGGTGCGGTTCTCCCGCACTGGCGGTGCCGACGTGCCGCTCTGCCAGGGCGGTTTCTCCGAATGCACCGGGCTCGAGGCCACGATGGAACCCAAGGTCATCCGCGGCGGCGGCCAGAACTACGGCGCCGTCCAGCGCGCCGGCCCGGTCACCTTCGGCACCGTCGTCCTCAAGCGCGGCATGACCAGCAACCGCGACCTCTGGTCCTGGTTCTCCCATGTCAACCTGGCGGGCAAGTCCGCCTTCCGCCTCAAGGTCGTCATCACCGTCTCCACGCCCGGCGAGTCCGGCCCCGGCACCGCCCTGCGCATCCACCTCGCCCGCGCCCTTCCCGTGAAACTCAAGTGCGCCGACCTCAACGCCCGCTCCACCGAGGTCGCCGTCGAGGAGCTCCATCTCGTCCACGAAGGCCTCACGCTCGAGTGACCATGCCCGCCGCACCCCAGCAACCCCCGCCCCTCGTCCTCGCCTCGCTCGCGGCCGTCACCGGCAGCAGCGACCAGGTGGACGAGTCCACGCGCGTCCCGGTGCATTTCAACCCGGCCTCGCTCCAGCTCGCCGTGAGCAACGAGCTCAAGGACACCAAGAACAACGAGCGCAAACAGTACATCGCCAAGACCTCCGCGAAGCTGACGATGGACCTGCTCTTCGACACCACCGAGACCGGAGCCGACGTCACCCGCATCACGCGCAGACTTCAGGGCTTCCTCGTCCCCACACCGCCCCCGGGCAAGAAACCGCCGCGGGAAGTCCCGCCGCCGCTCGTTCTCTTCGAATGGGGCGCGCTGAAGTTCAAGGGCATCGCCGAGAGCTACAAGGAAACCATCGACTTCTTCAGCCCCGAGGGCGTGCCGCTGCGCTCGGGCGTCAACCTCACCCTGTCCCGCCAGGACAAGGTCTTCGACGACACTCCCGGCGCCGACGCCCCGGCCGCCGACCGCGGCTCCGCCGACGACAGCCTCGCGCTCTCCGGCAACGCGAGCCCGGCCGCTGCCGCCGCCGGTGGCGGCGCACCGGGTGCGGCCCGCGCGATCGCCGCAGGCAACAATCTCGAATCGCTGCGCTTCGGCGCCGGCGCCGGACTCGGGGTTTCCGGCGCCGTGCAACTCAAGGCCGCCGCCGCGTTCTCCGCCGGTGCGTCGGCCGGCGCCGGTGGTTCCGCCGGCGTCTCCCTCGGTGGCGGTCTCGCGGTTGGTGGCGGCGCCAGCCTCGGGC
>JAEXPG010000388.1 GCA_023447015.1 Verrucomicrobiota bacterium | reverse complement strand
CCGAGACCGCGCCCGAGCCCCAGGCCTCAGAACCGGCCCCGCCTCCAGAACCTGAGACCCCGCCACCGCCTCCTCCACCTCCGCCACCATCGCCCGAAGTGACCAATGCCGTCGCCGATCTCCAGATCACCGGCGCCCGCATGAACAGCAACGGAGGGACCCTGATGCTCGGCACCAAGGTCTACAACTCCGGGGATACCATCAACCGCAAGCTCGGCATCACTTTCGTGAAGTTCGAGGACGGCACGTTGACCTTCCGCGACAACCTGGGCGTGATCTACCAGCGCCGTTTCTGACCGAGGAGTATCCCCCGGTCGTCTCGTCACCCTGCCTTCACGACAGTTTCAGCCCGTGGGCCGACGGCCGATGGGGTTGTCTGTCATGAGCCTGCACGGCCACAAACGCGACGCTTGGCACCGCAGCCTCGGGGAATCCGAGATTCCCCCGGTGCATGATCAAGCAACGCGGGATGCGCTGGACCGCGCCCTGCGGTTCACCCGCGAATGCCACGACCACCACCGCCTACTCAAACCGTTCGAAGCAATGGCTGTCGCCTGCAAGGACGGGCATTCGACCGAGACACTCTACTCGATCGCCCGCAGCGCGGTGTTCGCCACCGGCGGCGACATCGACACCGTCCTCAAGCACCTCGAACACCACTGGCCGGACTTCGCCTGAACCAGACCCGTTCCGCTGTTTGAACCGGGCTGCAGGCCGCTGACGACAGCCGAACCGGGTATCTGTCGCATGGCTGAGCGGCAGAGCGTAGGCGCCCCGGCCCTCGTGAGCCGCGCTGTCGGCCGTCGGCGAGACCTTTTTCCTCGGGATGTAACCAGATATTCATGACCTTGCAGGTTCACTGAGAGGCAGGTGCGCCCTGTCGGGCTCATACGCAGAAAACCCCGCGGGCTTGTGCAGCAACCGCGGGGAACACGTTTCGGACGAACGAACCGACGAACCGCTCAGGCCTTCGCCTTGGGCTCGGGCTTGGCTTCCGGCTTGGTCTCGGCGCACGGCGTGCCGAGGAAGCTCGGGAGGTTCAGCCCGACGTTCTTCGCGAGCTCGTTGATCGGGAGCACGCCCTTGTAGAGGTCCTGCACGAACTGGCCGGGACCCGCGGCCCCGCCGGCGCCGCCGCCCATGACGACGACCTTCTCGAACGAAAGACCCTTGATCGCGCCCGCCTGGATCTCGGCGATGCGCACGATGTTCTCCGCGATGAGGAGCTGGGTGGCGCCGGCCGTGTCGTGCGAGACCTTGAGGAGCTTGTCGAAGCCGGCGGCCTTGGCGTCGAGGATCGCCTGCGTGCCCTCGGCCTCGGCGACGAGCTTGGCGCGGATACCGGCGGCCTCGCCCTCGGCGACGCGCTTGGCGCCCTCGCCCTCGGCCTGCTTCTGGATGACGTAGGCGGCGGATTCGCCCTCCTGGATCAGGCGCGCCTGGAGAGCGGTGGCCTCGGCGTCGATGCGCATGCGCTCCTTCTCGATCTCGGCCTTCACGATCCGGTCGGCCTGCTGCTGCGCCTTCTCGCGCGCGGCGCGGGCGAGCTCGGCCTCCTGCTGGGCCTTGTAGCCTTCCTGCAACGCGCGGGCCTCGGCGACCTTTTGGGCGGCCTCGATGCGGCGCTTGGCCTCGGCCTGTTCGGAAGCGAGGTCGGCGTCGGACTTGGCAATGACGACCTGGGCGGTGTTCTGGCCCTTGCGCGCCTCGGCCTGGGCGGTGGCGACGCGGATGGCCTGCTCGCGCTCGGCCTCGGCGCGGCCGATGGCGCCGCGCTGGTTCTCCTGGGCGACCTTGATCTGGGCGTCGTTGATGGCCTTGGCGGCGGCCTCCTTGCCGAGGGCATCGATGTAGCCGGAGGCGTCGCGGATGTCGCGGATATTGCCGTTGATCATCCGCAGGCCGACCTTGTGGAGCTCGACCTCGACGCCCTTGGTGATGAGGCCGATGAGCTTCTCACGGTCGTTGTTGATCTCCTCGATCGTCATCGAGGCGAAGACCACGCGCATCTGGCCCATGATGATCTCGGAGGCGAGCTGCTGCACCTCGTCGAGCGTGCGGCCGAGCAGGCGGGTGGCGGCGTTCTGCATGACCTCGGGCTCGGTGGAGATGCCGATTGTGAACGAGGCCGGGGCGTCGATGCGGATGTTCTGGCTGGAGAGGGCGCCCTTCAGCTCGATCTCGATGTTGATCGGGGTGAGGTCGAGGTAGGCGTAGCTCTGCAGGATCGGCAGCACGAAGGTGGAGCCGCCATGGTAGCAGCGCGAGGACTGCCCGTTCGCCAGCTTGCCGAAGACGACAAGGATCCGGTCCGGCGGGCACATGCGGTACCGCGAGAGCAGCGTGATCGCGAAGACCAGGATGAGCAGGACCGCGAACGCGACGAGGAGGATGTTGATGATTTCCATGGTTGGAGAGGTTGCAGGGAGACGGAGACTGGAAGAGGGGGAACCGTGGCCGAGGCGCGGATACTGGAACGACGCTCAGGCCAGCGGCTCGACGAGCAGGGTGCGGCTGTCGATGACGGCGACGACCTTCACCTTCTCGCCGCTGGGGATCGCATGGTCGGCGGCGCAGAGGGCGGCGTAGGTCTCCTGGCGGCCCTTGAAGTTGACGACCACCTGGCCGCCGGCGGCCTTCGCGGCCGGCAATGTGATGTAGACGGTGCCCACCGCCCCGACAGTGTCGTCGATCCGCACCGTGCCGTCGCTGCGCATGGCATAGATGGCGCGGAACATCAGGACGAGCACGCCCATGATGCCGCCGCCGGCCGCCAAACCGCAGCCGATCGCCCCGGGAAAGGAGAAACCCGCATCGAGCGCGAGGCCGCCGGCCCAGCCGAAGCCGAAGAAGAAGCCGACGAGCGGCTTCACGGAGAAGATCCCGACGCCGGTGTCATGCGCCCCGGTTGCATCGGAGGCCCCGAAGACGTCGGGCGCGTCGTGATGCTCCATCCCGAGGACGGCGAGGATCATGAGGGCAATGGAAACGATACCGGCGACCAGGCCGATGCCGTAGAAGAACTGCTTGGCGACCGTGAGCTCGGTCCACCAGCCGTTGAGCCGTTCGATGAGGGCGAGCGTTGTCATGGGGGTTCCTCCGGAAACATCATCGCAGATACCGGCCCCCGCGGGTATTACAATCCTGTTTACCCGTTTCCTGCGACGGAAGCCGGGCGTGCTGCAGGGGGCGGATCGTCCGGCTTCAGGAGGGCAGCGGAAACGCGCGCGACGACGTCGGCATAGGTCTGCAGCGCCATCTCCCCCGCCGGCTGCAACCGGTAGAGCGCGCGGTCGACGCGC
>JAEXPG010000367.1 GCA_023447015.1 Verrucomicrobiota bacterium | reverse complement strand
GCAACTCCGCCGAGACCGCTGCCGATGAAGATCCAGAAGTAGAGGGACATGATGTTTCCTAGGGCGTCAGTTCGCCATAGGAGTCATCAGCGCCGACTTGCGTCGGGCGGTTTCCCCGCTGGGAGCGGGTCGGCAGAATCCATTACCGATGCCGCCACGCTGCCGGCCGCCGCCGCCGCCGCAAGACCGTTTTGGCGCGGAGCCAATCGTCGCCGGAAGGCGTCATTCCCCGCCCCTCGCCGCCGCGTCCGCGCCCTGAACGCTGTTGCCAAGCCCGGCGGCGTTCAGCACCAAGAAACGATGCTCAAGCGCCTGCTCTGGCTCTGCGTCCTCGTCGCGGTGATCGCGGCGGCCGTGTTCGTCTTCCGCGCCCGCAACGCGACGGCCTCCTCGACCGGGTTCGCCCAGCTCATGACCCGCGGCAACGCCCTGCTCGAGACCGGCGACGCCACCGGCGCCACCGCCCTCTACCAGCAGGCGCTCCGTCTCTCGCCCGAGAGCACCGACGTCCGCCTCAACCTCGCCAACGCCGCCCTGCTCGCCGACCGCCCGGCCGACGCCGTGCCCTTCGCCCGCCAGGTCCTCGAGCTCGACCGCAACAACGCCGCCGCCCACTACCTGCTCGGCTGCGCCCTCCTCCGCCAGAACCAGCCCGAGCCCGCCGCCGCCGCCTTCCAGCAGTCGTGGTCGATCGACCCCGGCGTGCCCGCGCTCGACTTCCAGATGGGCCTCGCCCAGCGCGAACTCGGCCACGTCCCCGACGCCATCCGCCTCTTCGAGAGCGCCGTGCGCGCCACGCCCGACCACCCGTCGGCCCATTACCAGCTCAGCCAGCTCTACCGCCGCGTCGGCCAGACCGACGACGCCAACCGCGCCCTCGCCCGCCACCAGGAAATCGCCGCCCGCGCCCCCGCCAACTCCGCGACCGCCGCCGCCCTGGAGCGGTGCAAGTACACCAGACCGCTCGCCACCTTCGTCCTCGCGCAACCGGCGCGCACCGGCATCGCCGTCCGTTTCACCGAAGACACCGCCGCCACGCTCGGTGCCACCGCCGCCGACTACCGCGCCCCCCTGGCCGTGATCGACTACGAGCGCGACGGTCGCCCCAGCCTCTTCGCCCGCGAGAAGAGCGGCGGCTTTGTTCTCCTCGACAACCGCGCCGGCCGTTTCGCCGCCCTCGGCCGGCCGCTCAAAGCGTCACCGGACGGCGGTTACCGCACCGCGCTCGTCGGCGACCTCGACAACGACGGCCTCGACGACGTGGTCGTGCTGGGCGAGAAGGACTCGCGCGTCTTCAAATTCTACGCCCAGGGGCGCCTGCGCGACGCCACCCGCGCCGCCGGCCTCGAGGGCGTCACCGGCCTCGGCGGCGTGCTCGCCGACCTGCACTTCAGCGGCAACCTCGACCTCGCCGTCGTGCGCCCCGGTGGCGCCGGCCTCGCGCTCTACCGCAACCTCGGCAACCTCTCCTTCGACCCCGCGTGGACCGACTCTGGCCTGCCGACCGATCTGCCCGGCGCCACGCAGGTGCTCACCGCCGACTGGAACAACGAGAGCCTGCCCGGCGTGTTTGTCGCCCGCGCCACCGCGCCGGCCGCCTCCTTTGCCAAGAAACGCTCCGCGCCGTTCTCGCCCGGCACCGCATCGCAGAACTGGCCCGCCGGCGCCCTGATCGAAACCGCCGACCTCGACAACGACCTGCGCCTCGAGACCGTGATCGTCACCGCCGCCTCGCTCGAGATCGTCGACCGCGAGGAACCGAAACAGACCAGCCTGCCGCTCGCCGGCTTCGTCGTCGCCGGGCTGCAGCCGGTCGACTTCGACAACGACGGCTGGCTCGACCTCGTCGCCTTCGGCCCCGCCGGCCTGCGCGTCTGGCGCAACCTCGGCCACGCCGGCTTCCGCGATGTCACCAAGGACCTCGGACTCGACGCCACCGGCCCGGTCGAGGGTCTCGTCGCCGCCGACTTCGACAACGACGGCGACACCGATCTCGTCACCTCCTCCGCCCCCGGCCTGCGCCACTGGCGCAACGACGGCGGCAACCAGAACCCGCAGTTCAAGCTGCGTCTGATCGGCCCCCGTTCCAGTTCCAGCGCGCTCGGCGTGCGGGTCGAGCTGAGCGCCGGCGACTGGCGCACCAGCCGCGTCGTCCGCCAGCAACCGCTCGAGATCGGCCTTGGCCGTCACCAGCAGCTCGATGCGCTCAAGATCTTCTGGTTCGACCTCTCGACCTCGCAGGTCGACGTGCCGGTCGCGCGCACCCCGCACGTGGTCAACGAGCCCACCTTGCCCAGCGGCTCCTGCCCCTATCTCTACGTCTGGGACGGCAAGGGCTTCCGCTTCGTCTCCGACATCCTCGGCGCCGCGCCGCTCGGCCTGCCGATGAACGAGAAGATGTTCGTCGCCGCCGATCCGGAGGAACTGCTCGCGCTCGGCGACACGACCACCTTTCCACCGAAGGACGGCGCCTACGAGGTGCGCCTCACCGAGGAGCTGCGCGAAGTGCTCTACCTCGACGAAGCGCATCTCGTCGCCATCGACCATCCCGTCGGCACCGTCGTCCACCCGACGAGCAAGATGCTGCCGATGCCGCCGTTCCCGCAGCACGAACTCTGGACGTTGCGTCCGCTCACCACGCCGCTCGCCGCCACCCGCAGCGACGGTCTCGACGTCACCGCCCTGCTCGCGCAGACCGACAACCAGATGGTGTCGCCGGTGCAACTGCGCCGCGACCAGCTCCGCGGCCTCGCCGAGCCGTACAGTGTCACCATGGACTTCGGACCGCTCCCAACCGACCGCGCGCTCGTGCTGGCGCTCACCGGCTGGATCCGTTTCGGCGGCGGCATGGCCAACATCTCCGGTTCGCTCGATCCCACGCTGCCCTTCCCCTTCCCCGGCCTCGAGGCCGAGCTCGCCGCCGGCTCGTGGCAGAAGGTCGCCGTCATGGTTGGCACGCCCGCCGGCAAAACGAAGACCATCCTCGTCGATCTCGCCGGCAAGCTCCCCGCCGGCGTGCGCCGCCTGCGGCTCTCGGCCGCGTTCGAGATCTACTGGGACACCGCCGAGCTCTGCGAGAAGGTCGACTCCGCCGTCTCGCAGGAACACCGCGTGGCGCCGGCCCGCACCGACCTGCGCTGGCACGGCTACGGGCGCTTCATCAACCTGCCGCCGTCGCTCCCGCTCACGCCGAGCTACACCGACGTGTCGCCGGTGCCGCCGTGGTCGCACACCCCGTCCGGCTGGTTCACGCGCTACGGCGAAGTGGACACGCTCGTGGCCCAGCGCGACGACCGCCTCGCCCTGCTCGCCGCTGGCGACGAGCTCGCGCTCTCGTTCGACGCCGCCGCGCTGCCGCCGCTCGCGCCCGGCATGCAGCGCGACTTCTTCCTCCACGTCGTCGGCTGGGACAAGGACGCCGACTTCCACGTCGAACAGGGCTGGCGCCTCGAGCCGCTGCCGTTCACCGGCATGAACGACCAACTCTACGGCACCGAGCCGCGCCCCACCCGCCTCGACGATTCCTGGATCAAGGAGTTCAACACCCGCTGGGTCGACCTCGTCGTTCCCCAGCCGAGCGGCAAAACCCACGCCGTGCCCTGAAGCCCGGTCGCTCCGATGGTGGGGCGGGCTTCACGCCCGCCATCCGCTCCGGTGAACAAACTCAGGCCCCGATTTTCCCTCATCCCACTGCAAGCCCCAGAATGAGCCACGCTCACCGCCCCTCCTCCGGCC
>JAEXPG010000328.1 GCA_023447015.1 Verrucomicrobiota bacterium | reverse complement strand
GCGGTGCGGCGGCTTCTCCGGTTGGCGGCATCGCGGGGGGCGCGGCGACTGGGGGCGGTTCGCCGGCGGCAGCGGTTGCGGCCTCGGTCGTGCTGTGCGGTTCGGCGGTCGCGGCAGGCGGCGTCGCGGCGTCGAACTGCAGCTCGCCTTCCTTCGCCGGCTGCGGCTCGGGATCGCGGCGGGTGATGAAGATGTCCTCGAAGTGTTTGTCCTGCGAGACGCGGATCTTGAGCATGCGGGTGAGCTCAAGCACCGCGATGAAGGTGGCGACGAGGTTGCGCAGGCTCGTCTTGCCCGGCAGCAGGGAGGAGAAGGTGAAGCGCGGCTCGAAGGCGATGCGCTTGAGGATCATCTCCATCTGGTCGACGACGGTGAGGTTGTCGTCCTTGATGTCGCCGACGACGAGCTTCTCGGCGAGGCGGCGGAGGACCTGGTTGAAGGCGTTCCAGAGCTCGATGCGGGCGGAGGGGCGGAGCGGGCGGGCGTTGGCGGCGAGGTTCTGCTGAATCTGGGCGCGCTCGAGCATGGCCTGCCGGGTGCCGATCATCTCCGCGATGCCGCCGGCGGCGTCCTTGAACTTCTTGTACTGGATGAGCTGGTGGACGAGTTCCCAGCGCGGGTCGAGTTCCTCCTCCTCGGTGGCGTCGGGGTCGACGGCCTGCTGGTGCTTGGGCAGGAGCATCCGGCTTTTGATCTCCATCAGGGTGGCGGCCATGACGAAGAACTCGCCGGCCAGCTCGAGCTTGAGCTCGCCCATGGCGTAGAGCGCCTCGAGGTACTGCTTGGTGACCTGCTCGATCGGGATGTCGTAGATATCGAGCTCGTTCTTGCGGATGAGGAACAGCAGGAGATCCAGCGGGCCTTCGAAGACCTGGAGCTTGATGCGATAATCGGTGTCGGGAATGGGCGCGACCACGGCGGAATGGAGGCGGAGGCGCCCCTGCCCGGCAAGGCGGGAATGGCGCAGGAGGGCGCAGGCGGACCGGGCCTGCGCGGTCCCGCCGGCGGGGGCCGGGGGCGATGCCGTGCCGCCCCGGTGGCTCCCCGGTGCGGGACGGACCACGCTATTTCCCGGCCCCGCCCTAAATCGGTTGGCGGTTTCGCCGATGATAAGCGGTACCGACCCCCAACTTCATGTCGAACACCCCCATCCCGGTCCTGATCGTGGACGGCGATCCGCTTGTCGGCGCCGTGCTGCAGGGGTTGCTGCGCAACATCGGCGAGGGGATCCGGTGCGCGACCAAGTGGGTGGGGACCGGCGCGGAGGCGCTGGCGCAGGTGCAGGACGGCGGCTGGTCGCTGATGCTGCTCGATTATCAGCTTTCGGACATCAACGGCCTGCAGGTGCTGGACGAGCTCAACAAGCTGCCCGCCGCGCTGCAGCCCTCGGTGATCATGCTCACCGGCGGCGGCAACGAGCATGTGGCCGTCGAGGCGATGAAACGCGGGGTGAAGGACTACCTCGTGCGCTCGGGGCTGCACCTGCCGGAGCTGCGGCGCGCGATCATGAGCGCGCTGGACCGGCGGCAGCTCGAGGACCGCCTGGCGGAATCGACGGCCGAGCTGCGGCGCAAGAATTCCGAGATGGAGGCCGATCTGGCGATGGCGCGGCAGGTGCAGGTGGCGCTGCTGCCGAGCCAGTATCCGGTGGCGCCGGCGGGCGTGTCGGCCGAGCACAGCCTCGTGCGTTTCTGCCACCGGTGGATTCCGAGCAGCGCGGTGGCCGGCGACTTCTTCGCGGTGCTGCCGGTGATCCCGATGTCGGCCGCGGTGCTGCTGTGCGACGTGATGGGCCACGGCGTGCGGGCGGCGCTGGTCGCGGCGCTCATCCACGGCCTCGTGCGCGAGCACCGGGCGCTGGCCGGCAACCCGGAGCGCTTCCTGAGCGAGCTCAACCGCGGCCTGCAGACGATGCTCTCCCGGGCCGGCGAACTGGTCTTCGTCACCGCGGTCTACCTCGTGATCGATGTCTCGCGCGGCGAGATGAAGTTCGCCAATGCGGGCCACCCCTATCCGCTCCTGCTGCGGCGCAACGGCGAAGTCGAGGCGCTCGCCGTGGGCGCCGACGGCTCCGGGCCGGCGTTGGGCATGATCCCCGACGAGAGCTACGAGGCCGCGGTGGTGCCGCTCAAGGCCGGCGACCGCGTCTTCGTCTACACCGACGGGTTGTACGAGGCGGCCGACGCCAGCGGGGAGGAGTTCGGCCCCGAGCGGCTGAAGGCCGCGCTGGGGGCGCGGGCGACGATGGCGACGCCGCTGCTGCTGGACTCGGTGCTGGAGGCGGTGCGGACTTTCGGCTCCCAGGCGACGGCGAACGGCTTCGCCGACGACATCTGTTTCATGGGGGTGGACTTCGGTCCGCGCAACGCGGGCTGAGCGCGCGGCGCCGCTGGTGAGGACGAAGGCCTGATCGAAACGGCTGCCGGAAGCCGCGGGCGCGGCGCCGCACCGCAAGCGTCAGGCCTTGCCCGCGGTCTCGCGCAGACGTTTCACCAACGAGGGGATCGCCTCGACCATGCTGTCGCGGCAGGCCTCGTATTCGCGGAAGTTGCCCCCGAAGGGGTCGGGGATCTCGGTGTCGCCGTCGTTGCCGACAAACTCGCGGAAGAGGTGCAGGTGCTTCGGCACGCGCTCGAAGTGGAGCTCGATCATCGAGCGGTGCGACTCGGTCATGCAGAACACCGCCAGGGCTTGGTCGAGCAGCGCCTGGGTGAGCGGCTGGCTGGCGTGGCCGGAGAGGTCGAGCCCGACCTTCTTCAGGGCGGAGACGGAGTTGTCGGTCGCGGCCTGGCCGCGCGAGGCCGCGATGCCGGCGGAGACGACCTTGAGCGAACGCAGTGGCTCGGGCTCGGCGGCGAGGGCGTGCTGGAGCAGCTTCTCGCCCATGGGGCTGCGACAGATGTTGGCCGTGCAGACGACGATGACGAGGCCGGGGGCGGGCATGGGCTCAGGTGTGCTCGGGAATGCGGCCGAGCGCAAGCAGTGCGCGGTGGAGTGCGACGGCGCGCTGGAGGAGGAGATCCTGCAGCGGCGGCGAAACGGGCTCGGCGGGCTTCGGGTCCTTGCCAGCTTCGGGCGCCGGTTTCGCGGTGTTGGTGGCCGGCGGTTTCGTGTCTTTGGCGGGCTCCTCGGCATCGACGGCGCGGCGGCCGTTGGCGTGGTTCTTGGCGAGGCGGGCCTCGTCGTAACGGGTCTTCTCGATCTTCTCCTCGGTGAGTTCGCGCGGCGGCCGGCCGGCGGCCAACGCGGCGGCGGCGGCGTGGTCGGACTCGGTGTCGACGGCGACAGCCACGTCCGCGGCGAAGCCGGCCTTGGCGCCGGCAAAGGTCAGCACCCCCGGGGTGGCGGGCACGGCGGCGCGCAGCGTGGCGG
>JAEXPG010000313.1 GCA_023447015.1 Verrucomicrobiota bacterium | reverse complement strand
CCGGGGCGTCGCCCGGCCGCTCGCTCACGAGGCCGACAATCTGGTACGGATGGGTGCGCTGCCGCGTGATCTCGCGCACGAGATGCAGGGCGTCGGCGTTCCAGCCCAGCACCACCACCCGGTGCTGGAGCTTCTCGAGCAGGGCTCCCCGGTGGATCAGAAGGGAGAAAACGGAGCGCCAGGCGACGCCGAGCAGGACGACCCCGCTGAAGGCGACCCCGACGAATACACGGGAGATGGGGGGCTGGAATTTCAACGCCAGCGAGACGCCGAGGTAGGCGAGAAACCAGAAGACCGAGCCCTTGAGGATGATGGCGAACGACTGGTAGCGGCGCAGGACCAGGTGCTCGTCGTAGAGCCCGAGGTGGGCGTAGACCGCCAGGAGGAGCGCGACGCCGACCAGCAGGAGCGGCAGGTAGTCCGGGAAGCGCGGGGTCTCGGCGGGGACGCCGAAATGGGCGAGCGCGGTCTCATAGCGTATCCACCAGGCAAGTGCCATGGCGGCCAGGGCGAAGACCAGGTCGCCGAGGAACAGGACCAGTGGCAGCACGATCTGGCGCAACGTGTGGTTATGCATGGTGGCGGGATGGGCCCGGTCGCGTTGTATTCTGCTGCGGCCGTGGTGGCGCGGCCGGGCGTGCGGGGCGTGTTCGGTTCACGGGGCGGGCGGCCGAAGCAGCCCGAGGTCGGTCGCGGACCGGATGAGCTCCGGGCCGGGGAGGAATCCTTTCTCGGGGAAGAGCGCGGAAAGGTAGTCGCGAACAATCCGGTTCTCCGTGACGACGCCGGGGTCCCGGGGCACGGGGGCGTCGACGTTGCGCATGACGAGGTTGTAGCCTGGGCGCTCCCGATGGACCGCGGGGTGGGGGACCCGGGGCGAAGCGGAGGTGAGGACAATCAAGCCGCGGCGGTCCGGGGTTTTCAGCGCCGCGGCGATCTCCGGGATCACTCGCGCAGGGCGTGGGCCGGGCCCTGCCGGAGCGGAACCCGGCAGCGCTGCCTCGCGGGCGAGCGCATGCCAACGCCGGATCTCCTCGTTGAGCTTCGGGACCGGCTTGCCGGAGAGCCAGTCGAGCATCTCACGCTGCGCCGGTTCCGCCTGAGCTGATGCGGCAGGCAACGCGCTGTCGTCCCCTCCGAGCCAGCGCAAGAGTGCGGCGGCATAGAGCGCCCGGCGCCGATGGGCGGCGGGGGGGGGCGCATCAGCACGGGCGGCGATCTGCTCAAGCTGGGCTGCCGCCAAGCTTCGGGCCTTGGCGGCGAGGCCGGGAACTGTCTCCAACCGGATCCATTCGGGGGATGAGACGAACGCGGGGTTGTTGACCATCTCCATGGCCAGTGCGCGGGCGGCGTCGTCGGGCCGCTGCTGGGCGCGGAAGGCGAGTCCGAGCCCATAGTAGAGTCCGGCTTTGTCAGGGATCAGCCTCGCGGCGGTGCGAAAATGCTCGGCCGCTTCGGCGGGGTCCGCTCCGAGGAGATGCCAAGCGAGGTGAGTGTGCGGAAACTCCTGGCGCGGAGTTGTGGCAAGCGAGCGGCGGAACAGCGCGATCGCCCGCTGGAGACTGTCGGGGCCGAGATTGAGGGGGCGGAACCAGGTCGGATATGCCCCGATATCGGCCAGGATGCAGGCGTGGAGGTTGAGAAAATAGGCGTTGTGCGGGTCGAGCCGGTGGGCTTCGGCCATCGCCGCTTCGAAGGCGGCGGGGTTGTCGTCGCGGAGCGCCTCCACTCCGGCGGCGAAGGCGCTGCGCGCCCGCAGCGGTTGGATCTGTGAGATCGCATAGGCGATGATCAGGACGACCAAGGCGACTGTTGTCAGGATAGGCTGTGCAGCCGGAGGCTGCTCCGATGGGGCGGAGGCGGCATGTTCGTGTGCCGTCGCTCGGGCGGGAAGACCGAGCAGACCGACGAGCGCCCCGACCGCGAAGGCGAAGACAGGCAAGTCGAGCTGGTAATCGGTCAGTGCCACCCCCGCGTAGGCGAGGAGGGCGCCGGCGGCGAACGAGCCGGGCTTGTTCCATCGCCGGCGCAGAAGCGCGATGCCGACGGCGCCTGTGGCCAAGAGCCCGGCGAGGCCGGCGTCGGCGACCCATTGGATCGGAGTGCTGTGGAGCTGCAGTGCGGTCTCCCAGCCACCGATGAGCTTGGCCCGGTATTGCGGGTAGACCAGCGGGGTGGCGCCGGCGCCGATCCCGAGGATCGGATGCTCCGCGAAGATCAAACCGCCGAATTCCGCCATCGCGAGCCGGCCGACGTCGCCGCTGTTGAGGGTGCGCGATTCCTGCCATTGGCGGAAGATCAGGCGTGAGCGTGGCAGGAGCGCGAACACGAGGCCGGCGGCGGCCAGAGCGAGGAGGGCCAGCGCGGCTGTCCGTGTCGGTGACCAGCGGCGTCGCCGGGTTTCGCCGTGCAGGAGCCAGACCAGCCAGAGGCCGATGCCGATGAATCCGCTGCGGCTTCCCGTCGACAGGACGAGGGCCAGTCCGAGGGCGGCTCCGGCGAGGAGCAGGATTCTGCGGGTGCCCTGCTGGTCACGGGCCAGTCCGCCGAGCCAAGCGAGCGTGAGGACACCAAGCCCCGCGTTGTAGACTGCGTGGCCCAGAAGGGTCTCGTTCCGTCGGGAGAGCGCGATGCTCCAGGTCCATCCGTTGGAATGGAACGGCACGACCACCGACCAGAACCAGAAGAGCAGGGCGAGCAGCGACGCGATGGCCAGTCCCCCGGCGAAGACGAAGGACAGCCGTTGAGATCGTTCCTCGCGGTCCGGAGCCTCCACCCAGTTGAGCACGGCATAGGCCATCGTGACCGGGGCGAGGATGATCGGCAACAGGCCCAGGCAGGTCGGGCGTTCGGGAGAGACGAGCGCCGCGGCCGTCGTGGCGGCCGCGAAACCGATCAGCCCGATATCGAGCAGTCCGCCGAAGCGGATCAGCCGTCGGGTGATGATGCCTTGGGCGACCAGCCAGGCGACGGGGAGGAGCGGCAGGATCTGCGCGTACAGATACCACGGCCACTGCAAGGCCCTCGACGGTCCTTTCTCCACCCACGTGAACGCGGCCAAGATGGTGAACCCGGCGACGGCGATCACGCTGGGAATGCGTCTGGCGGTCGGTGACATGGGTGGCGTTGTTGGGGTGGGAGTGGGTCCGGAGTCTGGCAGCGGATCCCCGGCCGGGGGCGTCGGTCTCGGCTTCTTCCGTCTAGCGGAACAGGTTGTACTTCACGATGGCCCAGAGGGCGCGGAATCCGTCGCGCCAGCCGATCTTCTTCCCTTCCTCGTAGGTGCGGCCGTAGTAGCTGATGCCGACCTCGTAGATCGGCACGCGGAGCTTGGCGACCTTGGCGGTGATCTCGGGCTCGAAGCCGAAACGGTTCTCCTCGATGCGGATCTTCGCGACCACCTCGCGGCGGAACGCCTTGTAGCAGGTCTCCATGTCCGTGAGGTTGATGTTCGTGAACATGTTCGAGGCGAGGGTGAGGAAGCGGTTGCCCATCATGTGCCAGAAATAGACGACGCGGTGCGCGTCGCCGCCGGCGAAACGGGAGCCGAACACGACGTCCGCCTTGCCGTCGAGGATCGGCTTCAGGAGGCGGGGATACTCCTGCGGGTCGTACTCGAGGTCGGCGTCCTGGATGAGGACGATGTCGCCGGTGGCGGCGGCGAAGCCGGTGCGCAGTGCGGCGCCCTTGCCCTGGTTGCGTTCGTGGTAGACGACCCGGCCGACGAGCGGGGCGATCTCGGTGCGGAGGAGGTCGCGGGTGCCGTCGGTTGAGCAGTCGTCGACGATGATGATCTCCTTCTCCATCCCGGCGGATGGTGCGTTGCGGACGGCGTCAACGATGGCGCGGATGGTCTTGGTCTCGTTGTAGCAGGGGATGACGATGGAGAGGCGCATGCGTTGGCGGAGCGGTGCCGGGGCGTGATGGGTCCGTGATGGTGTTCTGCGGGAGGGAAGAAAACAGGAAATACCGGCGGGCGGAAGGCAGAAGACTGGGACCCGTTCGCGTGGTTCCCGATTGGGATTTCTTCGGCGGAAGAAATCTGCGACTTTCGGCGCGCTGCCGTGTTTTTGTCGTGCACGCGCCTCCAACCAGTGCCGCCGCAGGAATGAGCGACCACGCCGCTTTCACGACGTTTATGCGCAGCTACCAGGACATGGTCTACACCACCGCGATCCGCCTCCTGGGCAATCCCGCCCAGGCGGAGGACATCTCGCAGGAGGTGTTCCTCCGGGCCTACGAGCATTTCGACGATCTGCGCGACGGTCCGGGTGCCGGCGGCTGGCTGAAGACCGTCACCACCAATCTCAGCATCAACCACATTCAGCGCTATCGGAAACGGTGGAGCTTCTTCTCCGAGCTGCTGCACCGCGAGGCCGACAACGAGAGCGACGCGGCGCCGGTCGACTTTCCGGCACCGGAGGAGTTCTTCTCCAAACTCGAGGCCGACGACCGCCGCGAGTGGGTGCAGGAGGCGCTCGCGAAGCTGCCCGACAAACAGCGTGTGCCGCTCGTGCTCTACCATTTCGAGGATCTTTCCTACGAGGAGATCGCCGCCCGCCTCGGCGTGTCGCTGGCCAAGGTGAAGACCGACATCCTGCGCGCGCGGCAGGCGCTCGCGCAGCACTTGACCCGCTCCGCCGCCGGGCGCGGCGAACTGACCTCCTGAAGCGAACCACCCAACGCCAATCTTTCCCCGCCATGTCGAACAACGACCCCAAATCCCTCGAAGCCTTCGTCCACCGCGCGCTGCGCGACCTGCCGGCGGAGCGCGCCCCGGCCGATCTTGAGGCGCGTGTGCTTGCCGCGCTGCAGGCGCGGCGGAGCCTGCCCTGGTGGCAGGCCGGCTGGCGCGCCTGGCCGGTCGTGCCCCGCACCGCCGTGCTGGCGACCGCCAGTGTCACGATGTTCGCGCTGGCCTGGTTGTTCTTCACCGGCGCGCGCAGCCTCGAGGCCTTCTCCTGGTCGGCGTGGCTCGAGGCGCATGCGCCGTGGCTGGCCGTGCTCGGCTCACTCGCGGGCACCTTGGTCGACTCCGCCGCGCTGTGCCTCCGCCAGTATCAACCGTGGCTGCTCGGCTTGGCCGTGCTGGCGGTGGGTTCCTATGTGGGGCTCGTCGCGCTCGGCTCGGGCCTCTACCGCCGCCTTCTCGCCAATCACTGATTTTCCCCCTCTGCCATGAAACTCAGCTTTCCTCTCCTCACCGCCGCGCTGGCAGTCTGGCTCGCGCTGACTCCTTTCCCCGGCCTTCGGGCGCAAGATCCGGCGCCGGAACCACAGGACAACGTTTCCCCGTCCGCTCCGGCCGCCGAGCCCGGGCCGGAGGCCCCGGCGGTGGTCGCTCCGCCGCCTGCGCCCCAACCGCCCGCGGCCTCGGCGGCTCCAGCTGCGCCCGAGCCGGTGTGGGTCGAGCGCGGGAATGTGATCGTTTTCGGGGATGATGTCGTGATCCGTGAGAACGAGCGCGCCAGCAAAGTCACCGCATTTGGCGGCACGGTCGAGGTGCTCGGACGCGTCGACGGCCAGGTGGTTGCTTGGGGCGGTGACGTGAAGATCGAAGGATTCGCGGGCTCGGTGAAGGCCGTCGGTGGTGACCTGGCGCTTGGGCCGAAGGCGCATGTCGCCGGCCCGGTCGCCCTGATCGGCGGCAGCGTGGACAATCCGCACCACGTGCCGCTGCGGAGCAATCCGTTGGAGCTCGCGCCGTTCCTCCCTTCGTCGCGCAGCATCCTCGGCTGGCTCGGCGACCTCTTCCTGCATGCGCGGCTCCTGTCGCCGCATGTCGCGTGGCCGTGGTACGTGTTCGGTGCGGGCACGTTGTTCTTCCTGTTGCTCGCGGCGGCATTCGGGCGCGGGGTGAATGCCTGTGCCCGGTCGCTCGAGGAGCGGCCCGGAGCGACGCTCACCACTGCGCTGGCGCTTCTGCCGTTGCTGCCGTTCTTCGCGCTGCTGCTGATCTGCACGGGAATCGGCATCCTGCTCCTGCCGTTCTTGGCGGTGCTGGTGTTGTTCGGCGTGGCGTTCGGCAAGGCGGCCGTGCTGGTGTTTTTGGGCCGCAGCGTGCTGCGGGCGTTCGGTGCGGCTGAGGTGGCGGAGCGGGCGTGGCTGACGTTGCTGATCGGTGTGGTGCTGCTCGCGGTCCTCTACTGCGTGCCGGTGCTGGGGTTGCTGGTCTGGGCGCTGACCGCCTGGATCGGGCTCGGCATGGTGACGGCGACGATCATCGAAAACCGGCGGCGCGAGAAGGTGGAACGCGCGGCTGCAGTCGCGCCGGCTATGGCCACGCCGGAAACGGCTGCGCGGCCGGCGCCGTCCGCGGTCGGGTTTGTTGCTCCCTCCTTGGTTCCGGCTTCAGCTGCGGTCTCGGCGAGCGCGGCGGCGGAATCCGCGCCGGCTGCCTCTGCCGCGTCGGTCGAGGCTGGTGCGAGCGCGGCTGCGCCTGAGTTTGCCGAACCGGCCGCCGGTGTCCCGCCCGTGCTCACGCCGCCGGCCGCACCCGCCGCCGTACCGTGCGCTCCGATGGATGCGACGCTGCCCCGTGCGGACTTCGGAGTGCGTCTCGGGGCGCTGGTGATCGATATTCTGCTGGTGGTGATCGTCGGGGGCTGCGGCGGGCTGATGCTGGCGTGGGTGCCGTTCCCACTGCTCTTCGGCGGCTATGTCTTCGGCTTCTGGCTCTGGAAGGGCACGACCATCGGCGGCATCGTCTTCAACCTGAAGCTGGCGCGGCTCGACGGCCGACCGATCGACGGGGCCACTTCCGCAGTGCGCACGCTCGTGGCGTTCCTCTCGGCGTTCACGGTGGTCGGCTTCCTGTGGTGCCTGTGGGATTCCGAGCGGCAGATGTGGCACGACAAGGTCGCAGGCACGGTGGTGGTGCGTGTGCCGAAGTCGGCGCCGCTGGTGTAGGCGAGTCTCAGCCTCGGCTGCTCCGAGAACCCGCCGCGGGCCGCGGCGGGTTTTTGCGTTTGCCTATCATGGCAAGCTGGCTTGTTTCGTGCTCGGTATTCCTCCCCTGCAGCCCGGTCCCTGCTCCGGGCGATCTACAAACCTACACTCGGAGAAGCTATGAACGTACCCACGGTTCGTCTGTCGGGGTTCGCGCGCGCCTTTGCGGTCGGCGCCCTCTCACCCCTGTTGCTCACGGCGGTTCTGCGTGCCCAAGCGGCGGCGGAACCCGCCAAACCGGAGCCGGCCGCCGCCGGCGAAGGAGACAAGGATGTCGTGGTTCTGGACAAATTCGAAGTCGTCGGTTCGCGCATCAAGCGCATCGACACTGAAGGTCCGAACCCTGTCGTCTCAATCCATCGGGAGGACCTCAAACTGGCCGGCTACTCGAGCGTTGGCGACGCTTTGCAGTCGATGCCGATCATCAGCGGCTCGTCGCTGCGGCCGGCGGCGTCGAACAATAGCTTCACCCCGGGCGCCTCAACCGTGAATATCCGCGGCTTGGGCAACAACAACGTGCTCGTGCTCCTGAACGGCCGCCGTGCGGCTCCGCTCAGCAGCCCGGGCTTCGACGGCCTGCAGACGATGTTCGATTTGAACAGCGTGCCGTCGGCGGCGGTCGATTCCATCGAGGTGCTCAAGGACGGCGGTTCCGCCATCTACGGCTCCGATGCCGTTTCGGGCGTCATCAACATCAAGATGCGCAAAAACTTCAGCGGCGTCTCGGTGGCCGGTGAGCTTGGCAACAACTGCGGTACGGACGCCTGGGAGAAATCCTTCGCGACGGTCTACGGGCGGGAAGACGGCAAGAACTCCATCGTGGTGGCCTTCGACTACAAGGCGACCGATCGGATCCGTGATCGGGAGTATGAGTTCTCCTCCACGGCGGATTTGACCGGTCGCGGGGGCGACGATCTGCGCAGCTACGCCGGCTATCCTGCGATGGTCTATGTGCCCAGCCTCAACTGGTACTACACCTTGAACGCGCCGAAACAGAACCCGGCCCTGTCGGACTTCGTTGAGGCCGATGTGAGCCACGGCTCTTATGACTTCCAGACCGTGACCGACCTGATGCCCAAGACGCGGCAGTACGGGTTCTATTCGAGCCTCGAACACGTTTTCACGCCGAACCTCACCGGGTTCGTCGAGCTGTCCTTCCGGCGCACGCAGACCGTCATCGATGCGGCACCGAGCCCGGTTTTCAGCTACACTGAGCACGGCACGGGACCGGACACCGAGGCCCTGAACATTCCGGCGACCAACCCGAACAATCCGTTCGGCGAGGATCTGCAGGACGAGTGGTACGCCCGCCTGGTCCATGCCGGCAACCGCATCAACGATGTCACCTCCGACACGCCGCGCGTGTTGGTCGGCCTCCGCGGCAACATCCCGGCGTGGGAATCCTGGACGTGGGAGACGGGGGCGCTCTACACGAAGAACCGTTCGAAGAACAAGAACCATGGGACGGTGTTCGACGATCTCTACCAGGCCGCGCTCAACGGCATCACGGTCGGCGGCGAGACGCTCTACGCCAATCCGTTTGGGCCCGAGGATCCGCGGGTGACCTCCTCGTACGTGGGGGACAATCCGACC
>JAEXPG010000293.1 GCA_023447015.1 Verrucomicrobiota bacterium | reverse complement strand
CCGCTACGGCTACGGTTTCTCCCTCGATCAGAGTTTGGCGTCGCGGACCGTCAGTTTGGTGAGGTCGGATTGGCCAAGCCCGTGGGCGACGGCCATGCCGAGCATCGCCACCTTGTCGGCGGTGAGCCCGAGCAGCGTGCAGCCGTAGGCGTCGACGGCGACCGGGTTGGTGCCCACGACGACCTTGTTGGCGCGCTTGACCTCGCCGGGGCCGGCGGGGCCGTTGGTGAGGAGAAACTCGGTGCCGTCGCAGACCGCGAGGTCGGGGCGGCGCACGAGGTTCACGTCGGCGATGCACTGCGAGAGGAAGACGACGTCCTCGTACTCGCCCTTGGCGCCGCCGCCGTTGTGGAAAAACTGGTTGGTGTTGCGGTGGCAGGCGCCCATGAAGTTCTTGAGGCAGCCGGAGTACCCGGTGCCCGCGTGGTGCTTGGCGATCGGAAGGTTGATCAGCACGTCGCAGTCGAGGGCGGCTCGGTTGACCTTGGCCTGTTTCAGCGACACGCCGCGGGGGATCTCGATGTCGGTCCACTCGCCGGGATTCTTGCGGCCGGCGGCAGTGAGTTTCGGGTATTTCTCACCCAGCGGCGTGCGCGACCAGTAGTCGTTCGCCGGGTCGATGACGTAGGTGATCTCGCCGGCGCCGGCGTCGAGAAGGAGCTGAAGGACGGCGAGGGTGACGTCGGGCGAGGTGAAGGAGCCGGGCTTGCGCCACCAGTTCGGCGCGTTGATGAGCAGGCCGACCTTGGCGCCCGGCTTCACGAAGCGGCCGATGCCGCCGGCGTGCTCGACGGCGCGCAGGGTGGCGGCAAAGGCGTCGGCACCTTCGACGACGGCGAGGTCGGGCGAACCGGCCACGGCGGCGTCCTTCGGCGCGGTGGCGGTCGGGGCGGCCGCCGGGGCGGTCGTTTCGGCGAGGAGCGAGGGGACGAGGCGGGCACCGGCGAAAGCGGTGGCGCCGAGCACGGCGGAGCGGCGGAGGAAATCGCGACGTTTCATTGGGGAACAGGGGTTGCGAGTCGGAGCATGGAGATCGCAAAGTGGGAGGCGAGGCCGCTTTTGCCTGCCATGCGATACGGTCTTCGATCATGCCACGCGAGGGGGCGCGGACTTCTCGATGGGGCCATGAGACGGTTTTCGCCGAATGGACCCGATGGATTCCGGTGCTGGCGCCCCCGTGTTTGGTGTACCCAGCCTGCCCACAAGTGAGCGTGGCTGCGCGGTCAGCCTTCAACCTACGACGTGCCATACCACTGACACGTTGGTGATCGCGTTCTTGATTTTCATATCTCGAAGAGTGCCTTCGATCGCGCGCCGTGCCGCGGGACCAGGTTTTCCAGGGGCAAGGATGTGATAGTAAACTCGGATATTCTGTGGCACCGTCGAGCCGAGGATGAACAGCGTCTCCGGCACCTGTTCCAGTTTGTGCCGTGCATGCTTCATGTTGGGGTCCTTGGAGTGCATGGAATAGTCGAAGTCCAGGACCAGTGTCGCCTCGATTGCATGAATCGCGGTCACTTTGCCGGAACGACTTTCCTCCAGTGTCCAATCTGGTTTGCGGACAATGTCGGGCTTCTTTTCCTGCCCCGGCTTGCCTTCACCTGAAATGGATTGTGTTTTCTGTGCTTCCAGCGTGGCCGACTTCTGCACTCCGGCGCCGAGCACTTTCTGGAAGCGATCTGATGCAACCTCGGCCATCGCCGACTCCCAACGATTGCCCGTACGGCGGGCACCGGCAGGCACTGTGGCCGGGAGTTTGCGCTCGCTGAGTTTCATGGGCCGGACGCGCGCCATCGAAAGTTTCCATGAGCGTTCCGCCTTCGATAGATTCACCTTGGGGTTGATCTCTCCTGTGATCTCTGCCGTGTCGGAAGCTGGGCTTTGATGGACGTCGAGCCGTTTCCAACGGTGCTTGAGCATCAGATACATGAGCTTGGCCCGCAGCAGGATCCCAGTGGTTCCGCGCGATACCATACGTTGCACCTCGGCAGTTGTTTCGCGGATGGCGCGCTCCACTCGTTTCTTCTTCGCCGCCTCCTTGTCCTGCTGCTTCTTCGCGGGGTCGTGTTTGGCGGCCTTCTTTTGGCGGCGTTTCTCGCGCCATTGCTTGAACTTCTCGCCCGCGCGTTTGAAGGGCGCGAGGGCTTTGGCGCCGACGCGCTTGAGCGTCTTCCCGATGCGGCTGGCCCCGCGTTTGAGCCGCGCCATGATCTTCTGCGCGATCGCCTTCACCTTGCTGCCGACCTTGCTCGCGGCGCCGCGGACCTTCTTCAGCAGCCAGTGCGAGACGAAGTCGATCACGACGACCGCGGCGGCCGCCACCGCCTCGGCGAACTGCGGACCCGCACCGCCACCGCGTACGGCCTTCAGGAAGGCGAAGAACTTGCCGAACGCCGCGATGATCCGGCTCACCGTGCCCCACGCGGCCTGCAGACCCTCGATGATCGCGATCACCGCGCCGGCGGCCGGCACGACCATCGCCACGAGCTTTTCGACGAGGATGGTGATGAGGGCGACGGGGATCGCCGACTTCAGCGCCTCCCACGCCATCTTGCCGACCTCCTTGAACGCGATGCCGCCCTTGCGCAACAGCCCCCAGATCATGCCGGGCAGGCCGAGCACTTCCTCGAGCTTCTCGTTGAACCAGTTCTTGATCGCGGTCTTGAACGCCTTCCAGAGGTGGTTGCGGATGCCGTCGACGACGGCGGCGCCGAGCTTCGCGATCCAGCCGCCGGGATCCGCGGCGACATCCTTCACGAGGGCGATGAACGCCCCGAAGGCGTCCGCCACCGCGCGCGCCGCCTTGATCGCGCCCTGCACGACGGCGTTGGCGGCGTCGACGGCCGCCTTCAGGCCTTTCTCGAGCAGACCGAGCGCGGCATTGATGGCCTTGCCGAGAAGATCGAGCAGACGCTGCACGCCCTTCTTCAGCGCCTTGGCGAGGCGGTTCACGGCGGCTTCGGCCTTCTCCACCAGCTGCTTGATGCGCTGGCGGAACCGCTCGCGCAGCTTGGGGAAGGCCGCGAGCAGCTTGTCGCCGATGGCGATCAACTTGGCGCCGATGCGGCGGATCAGCGCGACGATGCGCTTGCGGGCGCGCTCGATCGCCGCGACGGCGAGCTTCTTCGCCGCTTCGATCGCCTTGCGGACCAGAGCCCGCGCCTTGTCGAAGATCGCGGTGATCCCGCGCTTGATCCGGTCGAAGAACGCCTTGGCCTTCGAGGCCACCCAACCGAGCACGCCGCCGGATTCCTGCTTCGCTTCCTGCCGCTTCTGCGCGGCGTCGGCCTCGGCTTGGCGGCGCACTCCGGCGGCCTCGGTGTTGCCGGACGTGATGTGGCGGCCGGCCTCCTGATTGGCGGAACCGGCCTCCTGTTGCACTTGGGCGGTGCCGCCGAGCGCCTCGCTGTCGGCTTCGACACCGGCGCTGACGGTGGCATCCTGCTGGGCACTGGTCCATTCGGTCCGAGCCTGGCGCACTTCGCCTCTCGCGGCGTTGCGCGCGGCGCTTTGCTCGCCGGCGTTTTCGGTTTCGAGCGCAGTGACCTGCTCGCGATTGTTGGCTCGCTCGTTCTCGACGGTGGTCTGGTGTTCTTGGCGGCGCTGCGCGATGTCGCCCTGCGCCTTCGTCACCGCCGCTTGGATCTGTGGTCCGCTTTGTTTTTGGGCGATGATGGAGACGGCGGTTTCGTTGTCGCCACCGCCGCCGGCTGCACCGCCGAGCGCGGCTCCCGGGCCCCCGGCCGGGCCGCCGGCGACTCCACCGGTTTCGGCCTGCAGGGTCTCCGGTTGGGCGGTCGGGTAGATCTGGTCTTCGCCGAGCGGTTGCGCGGCATCGCGTTGGCCCTGCGCTTCGCAACGTCCGGCGGTGGCGGAGAGCTCGCCGCGCTGGGTTTGCATCTTCGCCGGATCGGAGGCGCCGCTGAGTGGAACCTCAGGCGCTGGTCCGGCGGTTTCGGCGAGCCCGGGATCGCTGGTCGGCATGTTGCCGACCGAGGACTGCACCTGCTGCGCATCGGCCTCGCTCATCTTGGCGTCGTCGGTCGGCGGCAGCACCGGGGCGGCCACGGCGTGGGTCGGCGCCGGGGGCGGCGCGGCGAGCGGGGGCGGTGCGGGCAGTTCGCGGTCGGCGCCGCCGGGAACGGATTTCGTCTTCGGTATGCCCTGTGCCGCTGCGGAGGCGACAGGAGTGGGCCCGGACTTCACGACCGGAGAGCCGGTCGGGCATTCGAGCTTGGGCGGGTTGGCGGCGTGTTCGGCGCGCTGCTGGCCGACGTCGCGCGACACCGCACCGGAGACGCTCTTCAGCCCCGCCGCGACGGCGGTCGGCGGGAGGCCGTTCAGCGAGGCGAGACCGGCCTCGGGGGGCTGGCTGGCAACATCGGGCGGCGCTTCGGGTTGTTCCTCCTTGGCCGCGGCGCCACCGCCTCCGCCACCACCGCCTCCGCCCATCGAGGGCTCGGCGCCCCCTTCACCGACGGAGGCGAGGGCCGCCGAGGATTCGGCCGGGTCGAGCTGGCCGCTGTCGGTGCCACCGCCTTCGGGGGAGGACTCGGCGGACGCCGGTGGCGCGGCTTCGGTGTGGGGAGTCGTCGGCGCGGACTCGGTGGATGGGTCGCGGCTCGGGACTGTTTCGGTCGGGGTGGCGCCGGTGCTCGGCGGAGGTGTTGCCGGGGTCTCTTCGGACTTCGTGGTGGGCGAACTTCCGGCAGTACCGCCATCGGAGGGATGGTCTTCGCCGGAGTGTTCGGGGTCGGCGGCGCCACCGGCGGCGTGAGCCTCGGGATCGTCCTCGGCTTCGGCGGCGGAATCGGCCGTGGCCTGGTCGGGGGAGGCCTGTGCCATCTTCTCCTCGACGGGACTGCCACCGCCACCGGCGCTGCCTCCTCCAGACGCGGTTGCCTCGGGTGAGGCGCTAGCGGGGGCCTCGGTTTCGGAACCAGATGATTCGGACGCGGCCGACTCGGACGTTCCGCTGCCGGAACCTCCGCTGGTCCCACCACCGCCGCCGCCGGAGCTCGCGGGAGCGGAAGCCGGGGCAGATGCTTTCGAGGTAGCTTTTGCTGTGGCGGCTGCGCCGCCTGGGCTTGTCGGAGTCTTGGGTGATGGTGCCGGCGCGGAAGGGGCGGTTGTGGCTTTCCCGGTTGGCACCGCGGCACCCGGAGCGGCAGTGGGTGCACGAGAAGGTCCTTTGGCGTCTGGTGCTGCTGACGGCGTGGATGTGGGCGCCTTGGAGTTCTCGGTCGGCGTCGTGTGGCCGGTGGCAGGCGCGGTCGCGGTCGCCCGGTTTGCGGGGGCCAAGGGCGCCGCAGCG
>JAEXPG010000216.1 GCA_023447015.1 Verrucomicrobiota bacterium | reverse complement strand
CGACTCAACCTTCTCCAGCGACTCGAGGTAGACCGCGAGGGGCAGGCAGTCGCGGAGGAACAGCCACACCAGGGAGTTCGAGTTGTCGCCGGTGAAGAGCAGCTTGTTCCGGTGGTCCAGAAGCACGATCTCGCCGGGGGTGTGTCCCGGTGTCTCGATCACTTCGAGGGCGCGGCCGCCGAGGTCGATCGCATCGCTCTGTTTGGCCGTGGTGAGGGTGAGGGGATGCACCGGGCCGGTGTACTTGTCGGACTCCGGCACCACTGCTCCGCCGAGCATGCCGGCATAGGTCCGCATGTCCTCGGGCGTGGCCATTCTCCGGATGGCCGCGAAATCGGCGGCGGGGGCGATGATGTCTCCGAACTGGTAGTTCGCGCCGACATGATCGGGATGCCCATGGGTGTTGACTACCGTGAGCGGCAGCTGGGTCAGCGACCGCACGAAGCCGAGGAGATCCGCGGCGCCGACGCCGGTGTCGACCAGGAGCGCCCGTTCCGTTCCGATCACGAGGTAGACGTTGGCGATCCCGTGGTCGTCGATCCGCCACGTGCCCGGCGCGACCTCCTCGGCCGAGAACCAGCCCGAAGCCTTCGGTCCGGACTTGGCGGGAGCGACCTGGCTCCAACCCCAGCTGCACAGGACGGCGGCGAGGAGGACCAGGGCGCGGGGCGTTTGGTGGATGAACGGGGGTCTCATGGATGGGCGGTTGTATTGGGGGTCTTGTCGGTGGAAGATGGAGGCGGGGTCGGTCGGCGCTACTCCGCGCGGAGAGCCTCGAGCGGATCGGCGCGGGTGGCGCGGGGGGCGGGGAGCCAGCAGGAGAGGAGGGCGACGACCAGCAGCACCACCGACACGGCCGCCATCGTGAGCGGGTCGGCCTGGGCCAGGCGCGGGAGCCACGAGCCGAGCAGGCGCCCGAGGGCGAACGAGCCGGCGACGCCGAACACGAGGCCGACGCCGGTCCAGCGCAGGCCGTGAAGCAGCACGAGGCGGAAGACATCGGCCGGTTGGGCGCCGAGGGCGAGGCGGATGCCGAACTCGCCGCGGCGCTGGGCGACGACGTGCGAGATCACGCCGTAGAGGCCGACGGAGGCGAGGACGAGGCCGAGCACGGCGAACCAGGCGAGGATCTCGGCGGCGAGCCGGAGGTCGCGCTGCTGCCAGTCGGCGAACTGTCGCACGGTGAAGACGGACGCCAGCGCGAGGTCGGGGTCGACCTCGGCCACGGCGCGGCGCAACGCCTCGGCGAGGCCGGCCGGGGCCGGGCTGCGCAGGACGACGAACACGTAGGACCACGGTTCGTTCTCGAGCGGCTTGTAGACGACGTAGGGCGTGGTGGGGGCGCGCGTGCCGATGGCGGAGTCGACATCGCGCACGACGCCGACGACCTCGGCCCAGTAGGCCTGGCCGCTGTCCATGCCGGCGAGGCGGCGGCCGACGGCGCTCTGGTTGGGCCAGAGGCGGCGGGCGAGGGACTCGTTGATGACGACGACGCCCCACTGTTTGCCGCGCTCCAGGCCGGGGTTGAAGAGGCGCCCCTCGACGAGGCGGATGCCCAGCGCGGGGAAGAGATCGGCGGTCGCCATGACGTGGAACGCCGCGGGCATGAGCGAGGCGTCGCCGGCGGTCTGGCCCTCGACGAGGACCTGTCGTTCGCCGTTGTAGCTCTCGATCGGCAGGGAGGTGGAGAGCGCCACGCGCTCGACGCCCGGCAGATTGGCCAGGCGGAGCTCGAGCTTGCGGAAGAGGAGGGCGCGCTTGTCGTCGGTGTCGATGCGGCGCTCGGGCACGGGGAGGGCGGCGGCGAGGATGCGGTCGGCGTCCCAGCCCGGGGTGCGTTCGGTGAGCCGGGAGAAGCCGCGGTGGATGATCGCGGCGCCGGCGAGCAGGACGAGCGCGAGGCCGACCTCGGCCACGATCAGGGTCTGGCGCATGCGGTGGTGGCCGCGGCCGGCGCTGGAGCCGCGGGACTGCTGTTTGAGGGCGGCGTTGACATCGGCCCGGGCCGCGAACCAGGCCGGGGCGAGGCCGAAGAGGACGCCGGCCAGGAGGGCGACGAAGAACGTGGCGACGAGGACGGGGCCGTCGAAGGACAGGTCGATCGGTTCGCCGCCCAGGCGGTAGCGGCTGGCGATCACCTGCCCGAGGCCGGTGGCGAAGAACAGGCCGACGATCCCGCCGAGGACGGCGAGCACGACGGACTCGAGCAGCTGCTGGCCGAGCAGGCGCCGCCGCGAGCAGCCGAGCGCGGCGCGGATCGCGAACTCGCGCAGGCGGGCGGGGGCGCGGGCGAGCTGGAGGTTGGCGAGATTGGCGCAGGCGATCAGCAGGACGAAGCCGGAGAGCGACAGCAGCAGCCAGGAGAGCTGGCGGCTCTGGGAGTTGGTGAGCGCCTCGTCGAGCGGGACGGCGCGGTAACGCAGGCCGGTGTAACTCTCGGGGAACTGCTTCTGCTGCCCGGCGGCGACGGTGGCCAGCTCCCCGGCGGCACGCTCGGGAGAGGCGCCGGCGCGCAGGCGGCCGACGAAGGTGAAGGCGCGGTAGTCGCGCCAGTCGCGCTGGTCCTTGGTGA
>JAEXPG010000206.1 GCA_023447015.1 Verrucomicrobiota bacterium | reverse complement strand
CCCCTCTGGGAGCGGAGCCTTCGGGACAGGGCCGGCGTTCGACGGCGAGCCGGGCATAGGTCAGCCGCCCGGCGCGGGATCAGCGGCGGCGCTGCATGGGCGGCATGCCCACCGGAGCCTGCGTGCGGACGCGATAGGTGATGCGGGCCTTCTCGAGATCGTAGGGGCTCATCTCCATGCGAACCATGTCGCCCGCCATGATCTTGATGAAATGCTTCCGCAGCTTCCCGGAGATGTGCGCCAACACAACATGGCCATTGGTCAGCTCCACGCGGAACATGGTGCCCGGGAGCACTGCAACGATCTTGCCTTCAACCTCGATCGATTTGTCGTCAGCCATGGGTGGAAAACACTGAACAGGGAAGTGAAGGAGAATGCATGCGTGTCGTGTGCAGGTACTTGCGGGAAAGCCATTGAATGCCCTCGCACGCCCCGGTAAGTCAAGGCTCCATTCGCCGCCGCCACCAATGAGCTCGCCCTCCGCCGACCGCCTCGAGTGCCCGTTTCCCAAGCTGCACCTCTCGCAGCTGTATCGGGACGAGCGTTTCTACATGAGCCTGGCCTACAACCAGGCCATCGACGCCTGGCGCGAGGACGAGGTGCCGATCGGAGCGATCATCGAGTGCGGCGGCGAGGTGATCGGCACCGCGCACAACCAGGTCGAGCACGCCGACGATCCCACGGCCCACGCCGAGATCCTCGCGATCACGCAGGCCGCTCGCGCCATCGGGGACTGGCGCCTCTCCGAGGCGACGCTGTACGTCACCAAGGAGCCGTGCCCGATGTGCTCCGGTGCGACGATCATGTCGCGCCTCAAGCGCGTGGTCTTCGCCGTGCCCGACCCCAAGATGGGCTGCCTCGGCGGCGCCACCGACCTCGCCGCCCTGCCCCGCGTGAACCATCGCCCGCTCCGCGAATCCGGGGTGCTCGAAGCCGAGTGCCGCGAACTGCTCCAGGCCTATTTCCGCCTCAAACGCCTCGCGCCGCCCGACCAGGAGCCGGACGATCCGAGCGCAGCCGCCCCCGCGGGCTGACGCCGCGGCCCAGGCCCCTAATCCTGCCGCGCGGCGCGATTAGCGCAGATCGTGAGTTTCCGCCGCCGGTTGACGTCGCCGCCCGCCGGCGACACTTTCCGCCCCGTCAAGTCTCCCACCCTGAACCAGGAAACTACCATGTCATTCGAACTGCCCAAGCTGCCCTACGCCTTCAACGCCCTCGAGCCGCACATCGACGCGCGCACGATGGAGATCCACTGGGGCAAGCATCACCAGGCGTACATCACCAACGCCAACAACGCGCTGAAGGACCAGCCCGCCCTGGCTTCGCTCGACGTCCTCGCGCTCATCGCCGATCTCTCCAAGGTTCCCGAGGCGATCCGCGGCGCCATCCGCAACAACGCGGGCGGCCACGCCAACCACTCCTTCTTCTGGCAGATCCTCGGCCCGGCGGCGGGCGGAGCACCGAAAGGCCAGCTCGCGGCGGCGATCACCGCCACCTTCGGCGGCTTCGACAAACTCAAGGAGGAGTTCGCCAAGGCCGCCACGACCCGCTTCGGCTCCGGCTGGGCCTGGCTCGTCGTCACCCCGGACAAGAAGCTCGCCGTCGGCTCGACCGCGAATCAGGACAGCCCGCTCATGGGCAAGGCCGTCGCCGGGCTCGAGGGAAAACCCGTCATCGGCCTCGATGTCTGGGAGCACGCCTACTACCTCAACTACCAGAACCGCCGCCCCGACTACGTCACCGCCTTCTGGAACGTCGTGAACTGGGACGCCGCCGAGGCCAACTACCTCGCTGCCCTGAAGTAGGCACCAGCCCGGATCGCGATTCTTCCATCGCCATACGACAAAGCCGCGCGAGACCTCGCGCGGCTTTTCGTTTTCAAAACAGCGGAACTTCTCCGCTCCGCGCGGCGCCGGAAAGGCGCTGCTGCGCTCCTGTCCCGCTCAACGCTTCAGGTAGCTCGCTTGCGAGACGTGGCCGATCGACGCGGGGCTGATCGTCGCCACCCGCAGGTTCTTCGACTCGCTCTCCGCATCGATGATCACGAGCTGCCGCGAACCACCGGTGCGCTTCGTGCAGAGGATGTGGCGCCCATCGGCGAGCCACACCGGCTCGATGTAGTCCGCGCCACCGCTGGTGATGATCTTGCTCTGGCGCGTGTTCATGTCGTACACGGCGACCTGGAACCCGCCGCCCGTACCGCAGGTGAACGCGATCATGTTGGGCTTGGCGCGGCTCCAGTCCGGTTCCGCACAATAGCTAGCGTAACCTGTCGGCACCGGCGTCATCGCGCCACCGGCCGCGGACATCGTGAAGAGGCCCGGGCGGCCGTTGCGGTCGGAGGTGAAGATGAGGCGGGAACCGTCGGGCGACCAGCACGGGCTGGCCTCGATGCCGGGGGAGTTGGTCACACGGCGGAAGCCCTGCCCGCTGGCGCTGGCGATGAAGATCTCCTGGTTGCCGCCCGCAGAGAGAACCGCGGCCACCCGGCCGCCGTCGGGGCTGAACCGGCCGCCGGAGTTCGTGCCCTTGAAGCTGGCAAACGCCGTCCGCTGGCCCGTGCCGGGGTTCATGATGTAGATGTCGGGCGAACCGGCGCGGAAGAAGCTCGTGTAGATGATCCGGCCACCGTCCGGGGACCAGCGGGGAAGGAGCGCATGGGCCTTGTCATGGGTGATCTGCGACGCCTCACCGAAGAACAGGTCGGAGGTGTAGACCTCGCGGTGCCCGGTGCGCTCGCCGATGAAGGTGATCTTGCCGGCGAAGTAGCCGGGGAGCCCGACGACCTGCTGCACGGCGACATCCGCCGCACGGAGGAGCGCGTTGCGCGTGCTCGTCCCGCTCACCACCTGGCTGAACAGGCTGCGCGCCGGATTGAGCGTCGCGATCTCCACCCGCACCTGGTTCGCTCCGGCGGCCGTGAAGTTGAACGAGTAGGCCCCGCCGCTCGGCACCACGCGGAAGGCGCCGTGCGTCTTGAAGGCGGTCTGCGCCAGACCGGCAAGCTCGGGTGTGCCGGAAATCTGGATAGCCTTCGTCTTCAGCTTCGAGCCGTCGAGCTCGACAACCAGAGGCTTCGTCTGCGCCACGGCCGAGACCGCCAGCGCGCATGCGATTACGAGGGAGGAGAGAGTGCGAAACATGTTGGGAAAAAGGTCTGCGTTGCCGCCGGCAAATTTGATTTACAGGACCTCCGGCGCCACCAAGGTCACTCCGCATATTCGCCGGCCCTTGGCAAGGCAGTTGACGCCGGCAAACCACCGTTGTTCCCACCGTGTCTCCCGACGAACTGAAGGATCTCCTCAAGCAGGTGAAGTATCCCGGCTTCAGCCGCGATATCGTCTCGTTCGGCCTCGTGCGCTCCGCCGCGCTGATCGACGGCGTCGCCCGCGTCGCCCTCCAGGTCACCACCGCCGACCCGCAGGTCCCGCAACAGCTCCGCCAGGACATCACGACCCTGCTGCGCGGCCGGCCGGGAGTGAAGGAGATCGTTGTCGATGTGGCGGTAGCCGCGCCGAAGGCGCCGCCGCGCCCCGTGCAGTCCGCCGCAGCCACCCCCGGCGCCGGCGCGCCGATGGCGGGGGTGCGCAAGATCGTCGCCGTCGCCAGCGGCAAGGGCGGCGTCGGCAAGAGCACGCTCGCGGTCAATCTCGCCTGCGCCCTCGCCCGCGAACTCGCGGCGCAGGGCCGCAGGGGCGTCGGCCTGATGGACTGCGACATCCATGGTCCGTCCGTGCCGCTGATGATGGGCCTGGCCGGCCAGCGCCCCGGCCTGCTCGAGGAGCAGAAGATGCTCGTGCCGCTTGAGGCGCACGGCGTGAAGGTCATGTCGATGGGCCTCCTCATCACCGAGGACACCCCGGTCGTCTGGCGCGGGCCGATGATCACCTCGGCAATCCGCAATTTCATCCAAAACGTCCTCTGGGGAGAGCTGGATGTGCTCGTCGTCGACCTGCCGCCCGGCACCGGCGACGCCCAGCTCACGCTCGCCCAGACGATCCCGCTCGACGGGGCCGTGATCGTGACCACCCCGCAGGTCGCCGCCACCCAGGTCGCGGCGCGCGGCGGCTCGATGTTCAACCAGGTCAATGTCCCGATCCTCGGCGTGGCCGAGAACATGAGCTGGTTTGAGGATGCCTCCGGCACACGCGTGCCGCTCTTCGGCGAAGGCGGCGGCGCCCGCACCGCCGAGCAGCTCGGGACGTCGCTGCTCGGGCAGATCCCGCTCTTCGCGGAAATCCGCGCCGCCGGCGACGCCGGCACTCCGATCGTGGTCGCACAGCCGCAGCATTCCGCGGCCATCGCCTACCAGTCGCTGGCCAAGGCGGTCCTCACCAAGCTCGGCTGAAGTCAACGCCCCCTGCAAAAGGGGAAAGCCAAGCTTTGACAGTGCCCCGACTTGCCCTAGCATCGCCCCAGAAATGCAGCCATCCACTGAAGAGATCTTCGCGGCCCTGCGCACCTGTCGCGACCCGGAGATCCCCGTCAACCTCGTCGATCTGGGGTTGGTGTACGGGGTGGATGTTGCTGCGTCGCAACCGGAAGGCGTGGAGTTGCGCGTGCGCCTCACGTTGACCTCTCCCGGCTGCCCCATGTCGCACTCCATCGTCGGGGAGGTGCAGCGGAAACTGCAGGCTCTGCCGGGCGTGCGCAGCGTGCGCGTCGAGATCGTGTGGGAGCCGGCCTGGCATCCCGGCCTGATCAGCGAAGAAGGTCGCCGACAGCTCCAGCTCGCCTCCTGATTTCCTCCCCGCATGAACGCCGCGCCCCGACCACCCGAGAACCGCGACTTCGTGAAGTCTTCGAGTCTCTATCAGGAGTTCCTCGCCGAACGGGAGGAGATCCTGAAGCACAAGTGGCTTGAATCGGAACGGCTCGGCTACGACATCGGCTTTGAGCGCGCCCTGCTCGACTGGATCCGCAAGCACCGCGACAACTGGCGCGCCAGCCGCCGCACCCAGACCGGCAACGACTCCGAGCGCCGCGCCGGCTAGCAGCACAAGGACGGAAACGTTCCCGCACTTTCCAGAAACACGAAGGCCGTCCCGTGGGAGGGCCTTCGTCGTTGGAAAGGGGGAAACGAATCCCGCGCTTACTTGATCTCCTTGTGGACCGTGTGGCGCTTGAGGAAGGGGTTGTACTTCTTCTTCTCGATGCGCTCGGTGACGGTCTTCTTGTTGCGGAAGGTGAGATAGCGGGAGGGCTGCTTGCCCTCTT
>JAEXPG010000183.1 GCA_023447015.1 Verrucomicrobiota bacterium | reverse complement strand
CGGCTGGGGTACGCGGCTGGGATTGCCGGAGCTGCGCCCCGGTTCGCCGCGTTCCTCGCTGCGCTGCGGTACGCGGCTGGGGTACGCGGCTGGGATTGCCGGAGCTGCGCCCCGGTTCGCCGCGTTCCTCGCTGCGCTGCGGTACGCGGCTGGGGCCGTTCAGGTCCGGTGGATCTCCGGCTTGGCGTCGCGCAGCATGAGCTCGCGGACGGCCTGGCGCGGGTCCTTGTCGGCGTAGAGGCTGGCGTGGACTTCGTCGACGATGGGCGTCTGCACGCCGGCGCGGCGGGCGAGGTCGTAGGCGCTGCTGGCGGTGGTCACGCCCTCGGCGACGACCATGCCCATCTCCTTCTGGATCTCGGCGAGCTTGCGGCCCTTGCCCAGCTCCTCGCCGACATGCCGGTTGCGGCTGTGTTTGCTCGTGCAGGTGACGATGAGGTCGCCGATGCCGCTGAGGCCGGAGAAGGTCTCGGGGCGGCCGCCGAGCGCCTCGCCCAGGCGCGCCATCTCGACGATGCCGCGGGTCATGAGCGCGGCCTTGGTGTTGTCGCCCATGCCCATGCCGTCGAGGATGCCGGCGGCGAGGGCGAGGACGTTCTTGAGAGAGCCGCCGAGCTCGGCGCCGACGACATCGTGGAGGTGTAGACGCGGAGATACTCGTTCATGAACGCCTGCTGCACTGCGAGCGCGGCCTGCGGGTCGCGGGAGGCCGTCATGACGGCGGTGGGGATGCGGCGGGCGACCTCCTCGGCGTGGCTCGGGCCGGAAAGGATGGCGTAGCGGACCTCGCCGAGGAGCTCGGCCACGAGTTCGCTGATGCGTTTGCAGGAGCCGGTCTCGATGCCCTTGGCGACGTTGAGATAGATCAGTCCGGCGGGGCGCGGCACGCCGCGGAGTTTCTCGAGGAGCCCGCGCATGTACTGGCTGGGGGCGGCGAGGACGACGATGTCGGCGGTGGCGCAGGCGCGGGCGAGGTCGGCCTCGAAGCGCAGCTCGGCGGGGAGCTCGACGCCCTTGAGGAAACGCTCGTTGCGGCGGGTGCGCTGCATCTCGGCCAGATAGTCGGGGAAGGGGCCCCAGAGGGTGACCGAGTGCCGGTTTTCGCAGAGGACCATGGCCAGTGCCGTGCCCCAGCCGCCGTCGCTGAGAACGCTGATGTTCATCGGGTGGAAATCGTGGAGGTTGGGATGCGGGGCGCCGCAGGCTGCGGGTGCCAGGTGAGGCCGGAGAATCTGTTCGCCGGCCTCGGGGCGGTTCAACGGAAAAAGGCGCGGCGCGGGCGGCGGACCGCCAACGCGATCCCGCAGGCCCCTGCGTCTTCCCGGATGCGCGTCGCCGCGCGGAGGCGGGCGTCAGCGCCTGGTCTCGACCAGATCGGGCCGATGCGCCTCCAGCGGGGGGAGCGGCGGCGGGGTCACGGCCACCCGGTGCCGATCGAGGAAGCCGCCGACCGGTGGCGAGAAGAGGATCGCGACCGAACCGGCCGCGCCGAGCGCCGGGACGAGCACCAGCCACGAGCGCAGATGGAGCGCCACCAGCGCGAAGACGCAGGCGCCCAGCGTCTGCAGGATCACGTAGATGCCGAAGGCGGCGGAGGAACCCCGGCAGAGGCCCACGAAGAGCGTGGCCCAGATCAGCAGCCCGATGGCCTCGGGTAGGCCGACCGCCCCGTGGGCGCGGGCGAGGCCGATCAGGTTGCCGAGAAGTGCAATACTGAACAGGAGGGCGAGGGCGACGGCCCCGATGGTCCGGCGGTTGGCGGGGAACTGGGAGAGCCCAAGGAAGAGGAAGCCGTAGACGGTTGCGACGGCCATCGCGATCGGGAAGGTCCGGATCTCGCGGTTGCCCACCGTGATCGTTTCCGGTTTGCGCTTCGGGCTGCCCTCGGCGGGCGGTGAGTCGTTCTGGATTGCCGGCTTCCCTTGGGATGTCGGCGGCGGGACGACTCGCGCGGGCTCGGGATCCGTCGCCGAGGAGGACGGGACCGCTTTCCGGATGATCTTCCCGGGCACGAACTCGATGAGTCGGCCGTCCTCGAATTCGAACCGGGCCCCGTCGCCATAGGACCAGGTCACCCGGTTGCCCCAGCTGCGGGATATCTCCGGGCTGCCGTAGCGCGCCTCGATGATCTCCTTGGTGTCGCCGACCTCCTGTGCCCGCACCGAGGCGGCGCCGAGGGAAAACGCGAGGAGAGGGAGAAGCAGGGTGAGAAGGGTTTTCATGCGCGGGCCAACAGGGCGAAAGGCGTGCCAGCGGCCCGCCGCCGGGGGTGATGCCGGGCACGGGGGCTGCCGCCTCCGAGTCCGTTGTCTGTCGCACCATCCACGGTCCGCGTGCCACTGCGGTCTGCACCGGTTGCACGGCGGTGATGCCAAAGCGGCGACAGGACCGTTGGCAACGGGATTTGTGTCCTTCGTCCGCTCCTGGCTCCGATTATCAGGTTTTTTCCGGAATCGGCCGGCCGCGCCTGTATCTCGGCCGTGCTGAGGCAGACGAGAGGCGAGCGTCGACGAACGAGAGCCCACCCGCCGGCGGATCGGCCGCTCGGATTGCCTCCTGGAAGATCGGGCCCTCGATCTTCGTCTCCCGGCCCGCGACGGAATGATCACGACCCGGATTGGGGGGCACGTGCGTGTCTGCGCCGCAGGGTCAGGCTCGACCCGGGCGCGGGAGCCCGTTTCATTGCGCCCCATGCCTCCTTCGTCCCGCCGTCCCGCCCCGCGCGCCGCCGCCTTCCTCAAGGGCACCGAGTCGTTCGTCACACTCGGCGACTGGCTGCGTTTTG
Source organism: Verrucomicrobiota bacterium (assembly GCA_023447015.1). Lineage (GTDB taxonomy): Bacteria > Verrucomicrobiota > Verrucomicrobiia > Opitutales > Opitutaceae > CAJCBL01. The sequence continues at coordinate 3,588 of JAEXPG010000183.1, read as the reverse complement.
CCGTGTCGCTCTTCAACCGCGAGGGCCTCGAGTTCGCCCAGGGCACGCCGCACGCCGGCGACGAGGCGCTGGCGTTGGTGAAGTGGGCGCTGCATCTGGACGAGGATGTGCAGCCCTTCCTCGCCGCGCGGCTCACGCGGGCGGAGATCGCGGAGGTGAAGCGTCTTCTGGTCCGCCGGGTCGTGGAGCGCGTGCCGCTCGCCTATCTCACCGGCCAGGCGTGGTTGGGCGGCCAGTGCTTCGCGGTGAACGAGCACACCCTCATCCCGCGCTCCTATTTCGTGGAGTTGATCCAGGGCGAACCCGGCCTCGGCGCCTGGCTCGGCCTGCGCCAGCCCAAGCGGATCCTCGAGCTGTGCACCGGCAGCGGCTGCCTCGCGATCCTGCTCGCGCAGCGCTATCCCGAGGCGCTCGTCTCCGCGACCGACCTCTCGCACGACGCGCTCGATGTCGCCCAGCACAACATCGAGCTGCACGGCCTCGCCGGCCGGGTGGAGCTGCGGCAGGGCGATCTCTTCGGCGCGATCGGCGACGAACGCTTCGACCTCATCGTGGCCAATCCGCCCTACGAGCCCTCCGAACTGTGCGACGGCCTGTCGCCGGAGCTCCGGCACGAGCCGCGCCTCGCCCTCGACGGCGGCGCCGACGGCATGGATCTCGTGCGCCGCATCGTCCGCGAGGCCCGGGCGCATCTCACGCCGCAGGGCGTGCTTGCGATCGAGCTCGGCGGCCTGCGTCACGTGACGACCGCCGAGTTCGCCGGCGTGCCCTTCGCCTGGCCGGTGCTGGCCGACGGCACCACGGCGGTGTGCGTCATCCGCGCGAAGGATCTGCCGAAGTGAACACGGCGGGAACCGGGCCGGCGCCGGTTGAGCGGCGGCAGCTTCTGGTGCGGCGGCTTTCGGTCGTCGCGGTGGTGCTCGCGCTGGTCGCGGCGGCGGTGTTCGCCGCCTGCAGCGGCGGGCCGCGGGCGCTCTGGGTGGCGCTCGACGGCGTCCTGCGCGCGGCCGGACCGCTGGTGTTTTTCGCCGCGATGGCCGTGCTGCCGGCCTTCGGGTTTCCGCTGGCGCCGTTCACCCTGATCGCGGGTCCGGTCTTCGGGCCGCAGCTCGGCGTGGGGCCGACGATCGCGTGCGCCGTCGCGGCGGTGGCGGCAAACGTCGCGATGTCGTACTGGCTCGCGGCCGGGGCGCTGCGGCCCTGGGTGCTGCGCCTGGCCGGCTGGCTCGGCTACCGGCTGCCCGAGGCGGGGGCCGGCACGGCGTGGCAGCTGGTGACGGTGGTGCGGCTGGCGCCGGGGCTGCCGTTCTGGATGCAGAGCTATCTGCTCGGCGTGGTCCGCGCGCCGTTCGCGGCGTACATGACGCTCTCGACCCTCATCCCCGCCGGCTACATCGCCGCGACCATCGCCGGCGGCGATGCGCTGGCGCGCGGCCGCGGGCGCACGGCGCTCCTGGCTTTCGCCGTCCTGGGTTTCGTGGCGGCGCTGGTGCACCTGTGGCGCAAACGCCGGGCCGCCCGCGCGACCGGCTGAGGGGGCGGGCCGGTGCCCGTGATCATCAGGATTCGTCGGAGTGGGCCCACGGATGGTGCTTGCTGCAGGCCACCGCGCTGAGGTGGCTCGATCGGAGGAGCCGGGTCGACGCCCCGGCCTACAGGAAGCGGCGCAAGTCGAATCCCTCGTGGGGATTAGGGCCGGCGCCCGTCCCGCCACAACGCTCTTGCCCGCAAAAACCGCCGGCGCATAGCCTGCGCCCCGTCATCGCCATGAAGAATCTCTCCAAGAATCTCCTTCGTCTCCTGTGCGCGCTGGCGTTCTGCGCCTCGCTCGGCCTCGCGCCCGCCGCCCGCGCCCGCGCCGACGACGACAACATCGGCACCAACGTCGCCACGATCCCGGTCTCCTCGAAGCTCACCAAGACCGACGTCGAGATGGCCATCCAGCAGTCGCTGACGGCCCGCAAATGGGCCGTGCGCGACAAGAGCGACGGCGAGATCGTGGCGCACTACGAGCGCGGCAGCAACGTGGCCACGCTCACCATCCGCTACGACGCCTCCAAGATCGACATCTACGCGGTCGGCCAGGCGCGCGGCGGCGGGCTGCCGATGCGCTGGATCGAGAACTTGCGGAAGGACATCGACGTCTATCTCGGCCGCGTGCTGCTGAGCAAGTAAGTGGCCCCCGCCCACCGCCCCACCGTGGCCGGCCTGCCGTTGTTCGGGGTCGGTTTCGCCCCGGCCGCCGCGTCTTTCCCGACCGGGTTGCCCGTCCTCGACGGGTGCCCGGTCGAACGCATTTTCGGAGTCGCCGAATCCGCCGGCCGGTCCGATCCGTTCGCCCTTTGGCGCGCGGGCGACTGGCTGCTGGGGGCGGCTGCGGTGCCGGCGGCGGACGATATCGAGGGTGCCGCCCGCGCGCTCTACGCGGCGTTGTTTGCGGCGGCTGCAGGCCGTTCGCTCGCGCGGATCTGGAACTATGTGCCCGCGATCAACGAGCTGGGGCCGGGCGGGCTCGAGCACTACCGGGCGTTCAACCACGGGCGCTCGCTGGCCTTCGAGGCCGCGTTCGGCCCGGGCTACCGGGCGGTGATGCCGGCCGCCTCCGCCGTCGGCACCGATGCCGGGGAGCTGGTGGTGTGCTTCGCGGCGAGCGCTCGACCGCCGCGCCATGTGGAGAACCCCCGTCAGGTGCCGGCGTACGACTATCCGCCGGAGCACGGACCGCGGCCGCCGAGCTTCGCGCGTGCGACGGTCGTGCCCGGAGCGGCGGGACGGGCCGATGTCTTCATCTCCGGGACGTCGTCGATCCGTGGGCACGCAACGGTCGCCCCCGGCGATACTCTCCGTCAGGTCGAGTGCACGCTGGAGAATCTCCGGGGGATCTCCGCCGCCTGTGGCATCGGGGAGGAGCTCGCCCGCGGCGGCGTGCAGGCGCGGCACTTCAAGGTCTACCTGCGGCAGGCCGAGGACCTGGCCCCGGTGCAGGCCGTGCTCGAACGGGAACTGTTGGGCACGGCGGATAGCGTGACCTACCTGCGGTCCGACATCTGCCGTCGCGAGCTCAACGTCGAGATCGAGGCGACACTCATCGGCGCCGCGATCGACGGTTGAACGGGTTCCGGAGTGGCGGAGCGGCTCCCGTTTCGCACGGCAGCGGCACGCCGCCGGCACGGTGAGGACGCGCGCTCAACCGAACAGCTTCGTCACCGCCCGACGGTCGGTCTTGCCGCGTTCGGTGAGCGGCAGCTCGGGCCGCGCGAGGATGCGCGCGGGGATTTTCCAGGGGGCCAGTCGGCCGGCGAGCTGCTCGCGCAATTCGCCGCCGGGACGGTCGCTGGCGACGGCGGCGGCGAGGGCGTCCGGTCGCAGCGGATGCGGCACGACGCAGACGGCGCGCACGCCCGGCAGCGCGAGCAACGCGTTCTCCACCTCGGCGAGGTCGAGGCGCCGGCCGGCGATCTTCACGGTGCGGCCCGCGCGCCCGAGGAGCATGAGGCCGTCGGCGGCATCGAGCGCGCCGCGGTCGGCGGGGGAGAAACGGCCGCGGCCCCCGCCGGCGGCGGGGGGGCCGGGGAGGCGCGGGGCCCG
>JAEXPG010000160.1 GCA_023447015.1 Verrucomicrobiota bacterium | reverse complement strand
GCGATGACGCGCAGCAGTTCGGCGCGGGCGCGTTTGAACGCGAACATCGCCGGGGCGAAGAGGGGCGTCCATTGGCGCAGGGTGTCGACGGTGCCCTTGAAGCTGAGCCGGCCGAGCTCGACGCCGTAGGTCCACGACGCCTCGAGCATGAGGGCGCGGACCAGGTTGTAGGCGAGCACCTGCATCCAGATTTCCTTTTCGATCAATTCCGGCGTCTGGCAACGCAGCACATCCAGCCCGAGCGTGGTCTTGATGTCGCGGAAACACAGTTCGACGGCCCAACGACGGCGGTAGAGCTCGGCGATGGCCGCGTCGGGATAGGCGGCGGTGTCCAGCAGCGTGGTCACGAGCACCACCTCCTTGGTCCGGAATCCGGGGACGCTCACGCGGAAGCGCACGATCCGCATGGCCAGTTCCTCGGGCAGTTCGCCCCACAGCGCCTTGTCCCAAGTCTGCGGGCAGCGCTGGGGTTTGGCCCAGACCATGCGCTCGCCCTTGAGCTTGCGGGCCTGATGGGCGCGCATGACGACATCGACGCCCTTGCGCTGCAGCAGCGCCATCAGGCCCCAGCCGCTGAAGCCACGGTCGGCCAGGACGATGTCGCCCGGCTCCATCCAGCTCACCAGCAGGCGGGCCAGCGGGATCTCATGCGCCTTCCACGAGTCGACCGCGAAGCGCACCAGCCGGCCGGTGGCCAGGCAGAACAGACCGACGAGTTGGGCCGTGGGAAAACCGCATCCCGGTTTCTGGCCGCCGGCGTAGGGCCAGCGAGCGCGGTTTTCCTCGGTGTCGGGCATCGAGATTCCGCAGCCGTCGAGCACCTTCACCGTCCGGCCGCACCAGCACTGCGCCTCCCCGGTGTGCCGGGAGATCCAGCGGCCGATCTCCTCGTGCGCCGCCCGCAGGCCGATCAGCGTCAGACGTTTGCGCGCCTGACAATAGGCGCTGCTGTTCTCGTCGGGCGGGGTCTGCCGGTTGGCGACGCACCACGATTGCACTCGTCGCACCGCCTCGCGGCACGCGCTGCCGCGGGTGAGTACTTGGCCCAGGAACGCGATGAACGTCACCCACGGGGTGAAGATCCGGTCCCGCTTCCCGTCGTCGGCGAACACCTCGGCCGGGATGAAACGCGCCACCAACGCCGCCAGACCGTCAAGGGACTTGGCCTGCGTCCCCAGTTGCGAGGCCACCGGCGCCGCACGCCGGCCGCACAGCCGATGGGAAAAACCGGGCAGATAGGGAGTCGGATTCGCCATGCGTCACCAGTAAGCGGCTACTATGCCAGCCCGGTGCGCATCACGCTGATTTCCAACGATAAACCGCCTTAACTTAGCGCCATTCAGACCTGCCCCCCTGAAATCCGCTTCGCTGCGTCTATTTAAGAAGTCCGATTATTCCAAGCCCAACTCCTATAGAACTATAAAGCAAGTTATTAGTCCAAAACCAGAATGGTTCGTGATCCCGAGTTACGACGGTTCCGTTCCTATCGACTAGTTCTCCCTCGAAAACCGAGACTAGGAACCCAGCGAACGCGAGTAGTATTGCAGCCAACGAGAATAAAGGCACAAGTGAATCCGAGACTATAATAAGCGCTATGGATGGGAGGATTCGGAGCAATAATAGATGAGCGCAGAAGGAACGAGTACGCATTGTGGTTATTCAAAGAAGAAAGTGCGCATGGCTGATTCATGCTTAGCGTACAGCGAAATCTCCCATTGGTACGCCTAGCGCTTATATTTCGGGGGGATTGATGTAGATGCGAAAGCGGCGGTTTGATCTGGCGAGATAGGTGACACCAAGACCGGGGAGATGTGGTACACATAGGGCGCATGCCCTGGAACCAACTACCCCCACACAGAAGAGATCATCCGACTCATTCATCTCACGCATCGCGAGCGCTTCACGCTCACGCGCGCCGGATCGAACCATCCGACCCCATCGACCCAACCCTTCGTTGGATTGTCGTTCTTGCCCAGGCGCGAGGTGACGAGAAGGGGCAACGCCGTGGCGAGCGCGGCGCAGGCGCGGATCGGGGTTTGCATCGCGCGATGAGGCCGGCTCCCGTCCGCGGCGGCAAGTCACGAATCCGTGGGTCCGAATGTCGCCGGCGGAGACCGTCCCCGGAAGGCGTTGGCGCTGCCGCCCGCGTGGTTGCCGCACCCGGACACTCACGGGGCGGAATGCCGCGGCGCGGCCCGCGGCACCTCCGCGGGCTTGTGCCGCTCAGCGACCACGACGAAGGCGATCCACACGCCCATGAAGAGCGCGAGCGCGGCAACGATCAGCAGCCAAGGGCGCTCAACGAGGGGATTTTTCACGCCAGTAGTTCTCGTCCAGCAGCTTCGGGTCCGGCCCGAGGAACTCGGCCTCGCGTTCGAGCGTGTAGTCGCCGGCCTCGTCGCGCACGGCGATCCGGAACCGGAACTTGCCGGTGTAGGCGGTGCGCGGCATGCGCACGATCACGGTGTGCAGCCCCTCCTCCATCGGCGCGACTTCGATGACGGCGCCGGTGCCGGAGGATTGGACCGCCGGTGGCGCACCAACCAGCGAGATCGTGAAGCGGCGGGGAGCCGTGGTCTTGTTCGTCAGCCGGACGAGGAGCTGATTGCGGACCGCATCGGCATCGACGAAGTAGGCGCCACCGGGCATGCGCATCGCCGCGAAGGCCACCGGCTTCACATTGCCAAGGACGGCAGCCGTCACCGCCACACCGACGAGCAACAACACTGCATAGAGAATGGTGCGGGGCCGAACCCAGCGGGTCCGTCCGCCGGCGAAGTTGGTGAGCGAGTCGTAACGGATGAGGCCGCGGGGCTTGTGGAGCCGCACCATCACATCGTCGCAGGCGTCGATACAGGCTGTGCAGGCGAGACACTCCAGCTGCAGCCCTTGGCGGATGTCGATGCCGGTCGGACACACCTGAACGCAGCGGAGGCAGTCGATGCAGTCGCCGGTCTTCGGTGCCGCCACCGCGGAAGCTTCCGCCGGCGTGGAGGCCGCGGCCGCGCTGGTGGACGGCGGCGGAGCGTCAGCCCTACCCCGCCGCGGCTCACCGCGGACGGCATCGTAGCCGACCACGAGCGAGTGGTCGTCGACCAACGCCGATTGGAGGCGGCCGTACGGACAGATGACGATGCAGAGCTGCTCGCGGAACCAGGCGAAGTCGAAATAGAGCAGCGCGCTCGCCACCATCATGAAAAGGAAAAGGCCCCAATGCTCCGTCGGCGCGCTGGTGACCATCGCATAGAGGTGCGGCAGCGAGACGAAGTACGCGAGAAACAGATGAGCAATGAGCGCGGAGAAAAGAACGAAGATCGCGTGCTTCACGATGCGCTTCGTCGTCTTGACGCCGTTCCACGGCGCGGCGTCGAGCCGACGGCGGGCGGGGGCGTCGCCGTCGATCAGCCGCTCGACGGCCCGGAAGACGAATTCGAGAAACACCGTCTGCGGGCACGTCCAGCCGCACCAGACCCGGCCGAGCAATGCGGTGACGAAGAAGAGCGCGAAGCCCAGACCGCTGATGAAGAAGAACAGGAGCCACAGCTCCTGCGAGGCGACGGTCCAACCGAAGAAGTGGAAACGCCGCTCGGCGACATCGAGGAAGACCGCCGGGTAGCCGCCCACCAGAATCCACGGGAGAAGGACGTAGACCGCGAGCAGCGCCCAGGCCACGAGGCGGCGGGCCGTCGTCCAACGGCCGCGGGTGTCGGCCGGGTGCAGGAAATGGCGCGAGCCGTCGTCGTTGATCGTGGTGACGGAATCGAGGCTGGGTCGGGGGGCGGACATGGAGGAGATGGCTGAACGGACCTGCAGCACGCCCAGGTCCTATTTCGAGCGAAGGAAGCGCGACGACGGCGACCGGAGGCGCCCTACTTCGCGTACGGCGACGGTACGGCAACGATCTCCTCGCCCTGCTTGTGGTGGCTCAACACGTAGGCCACCACTTCGGCGACACGGGGGGCGCCGAGCGTCTGCCCCCAGGCCGGCATGCCGGGCCCGGAAACACCGTTTTTCACCGTGGCGAAGAGATCGGTGGGCTTGCCGCCATGGATCCAGCCGGTGTCGGCAAGATTCACGCCGGTCAGTTTCGGGTCGGTGTCGCGGCCGCGGAGATCAGAGCCGTGGCAAGCAACGCAGTTTCCGCCGTAGGTTGCCGCCCCTTTGGCAGCGATGTTGGGGTTCTGCGCCCACTTCCAGAGCGTGTCGTCGTTGGCCAGGTCACCGACCTTGCTGAGCTTCTCGGCCTCGATGCGCTGCATCTCGCGGGTCACCCGCTCGCCGTCGGGAAGCACGAGGCTGGATTCATAGTGAACAAACCAGTACGCGATGGCGAAGGCGATGGCGCCGTAAAGGGTGAGCAGCCACCAGTTGGGGAGGCGCTTGTCGAACTCCTGGATGCCGTCGTAGGTATGCGGCCGCAGCTTGTCCTCGCGGTGGTGCGGCGTGGCGGGGTCGGTGCTCATGGGCGGGAAGATGAAAGCGGAGTATGGGTCAGGTAGCGGTGAATGATCGGGATGTGGACCGCGCGTCCGGTCAGCGCGCGGGAGCCTGGGGCGGCGACGGAGTCTTCGCCTCCTCGTCGAGCGGCATCGCAGCGCGCTTGTCGGCCTCCCCGCGGGGCAGCCGCAGGGTGTGGAGATAGGCCATCAGGGTGCCGAGGGCGCTCAGGATGAAGAGCCCCAGCGCGAGCGAGGCCTGCCAGTGTTCGGTGACGAGACGGCGGAACATGGGATTGAGGATCGCGGAATGCGGATTGCGGGATGGCGGTCGAGCCGGAGCCGCTCAGGGTTTCGGGGCGGTCTCGCCGACCACCTGCGACTTGCCGAGCTTCTGGAGGTAGGCGATCAGCGCCACGAGTTCCTTCTCCGGCGCGATCAGCTTGCCCTGGCTCCGCAGATCCGCGGCGATCGCCAACGCCTGGGTGTCGCATTGGGCCTTGATCTCGTCCTCGGTCATCTCGGGGTATGGCACGCCGATCAGACGCTGCACGCGCAGTTTCGAGGGCAACGCGGCGATGTCGGTCTCCTGCTCGGCCAGCCAAGGGAACGACGGCATGTTCGACTCCGGGCTGAGCGAGCGCGGATTGATCGTGTGATCGTAGTGCCAAGCATTGTTGTACTTGCCGCCCTCCCGGGCGAGATCCGGGCCGGTGCGCCGCGAGCCCCACTGGAACGGATGGTCGTAGATCGATTCGCCCAGGCGCGAGTAATCGCCGTAGCGCAGGACGTCGGGGACGAGAGTGCGGATCATCTGCGAGTGGCAGTTGTAGCAGCCTTCGCGGATGTAGATGTCGCGGCCGGCCAGCTCGAGCGGCGTGTACGGGACCTGGATGCGGTCCTCGACGTTCTCCGGCCGGTAGGCCAGCACGGTCGGCAGGATCTGGGTGACGCCACCGATCGCCGCAGCGGCAAAGGTCAGGATCGAGAACGGAATCGCGTTGGCCAGCAGCTGGTCGTACCAGTCGCCCCAGGTCGAACCCTTCGCCGCGAAATGGGCGTAGCCGACGATGATGGTGAGGATGAGGCCGAAGACGGCGACCAGGCGCGCGCCATCGTTGCCGAAGAGCCACAGGAATCCGAACAACAGCGCGAAGCCGCAGACGACCACCGGCGGATTGAGGAAGGTCCGGATCGCGCCCATCACGGACGTCCCCTCGGGCACCTCGACCGGGTGGACCTCGCACGTGCCATTGACGGCCTGGCCGCTGCGCGCGGTGCGGTAGATGTTGTAGGCGAGCAGGACGAAGCCGCTGAGGAAGATGGTGCCGCCGACGAGCCGGAAGAGCATCATCGGGCGGATGGCCTTCAACGTTTCGATGAAGATCGGATACGCCAGGGTCGTGCCGTTGTCGGTCGTGGCGAGAAGGTTGAGGCCCTGGGTGATGCCCGAGGTCCACATCGCGCCGACGTAGAAAAGGATGCCGATCATCGCCAACCAGAAGTGGAGATCGGCCAGCTTGGTGGAGTGGAGCCGCGTGTTCCACAGGCGCGGAGCGAGCCAGTAGAACATGCCGGCGGCCATGAGGCCGTTCCACCCCAGCGCACCGGCGTGGACGTGGCCGATGATCCAGTCGCTGTAGTGGCCGACGGCGTTGACGGAACGGATCGAGAGCAGCGGCCCCTCGAACGTCGCCATGCCGTAGAACGTCACGCCGGCAGCGAGGAACTTCAGCACGGGATCGGTGCGCAGCTTGTGCCAGGCCCCGCGCAGGGTGAGCAGGCCGTTGAGCATGCCGCCCCACGACGGGGCCCAGAGCATGAGGCTGAAGAGCATGCCCAGATACTGGAGCCAGGTCGGCAGCGCGGTGTTGAGCAGATGGTGCGGGCCGGCCCAGAAGTAGACGAAGACCAGCGACCAGAAATGGATCACCGAGAGGCGGTACGAGTAGACCGGCCGCTCCGCCGCCTTCGGCATGAAGTAGTACATGATGCCCAGGATCGGCGTGGTCAGGAAGAACGCCACGGCGTTGTGCCCGTACGACCATTGCACCAGGGCGTCCTGCACGCCGCCGAACAGCGGATAGCTGTGGAGCAGCGAGGTCGGGATCGAGAGGTGGTTGACGATGTAGAGCATCGCCACGGTGAGGATCGTCGCGATGTAGAACCAGAGCGCGACATAGAGCGTGGGCTCGTTGCGCTTGGCCAGCGTCCAGAAGAAGTTGATCGCGAAGACGACCCAGATGAGGGCGACGGCGATGTTGATCGGCCAGATCAGCTCGGCGTATTCCTTGCCGCGCGTGAGGCCGGCCGGCAGCGTGACCGCGGCGGCGACGATGATCAGATTCCAGCCCCAAAAGTGCAGCTTTGAGAGGAAGTCGGAGGCCGTGCGACACCGGCAGAGGCGCTGGGTCGAATAGTAGATGCCGGCAAACATCATGTTGCCCACGAAGGCGAAGATGACGGCGTTGGTGTGCAGCGGACGGAGCCGGCCGAAGCTGAGGTACTGGAGCCCCTCGCTCTGGATCAGCCCGAAGGAGAGCGTCTCGAGGAATTTCCCGTTCATCTGCCAGAAGTTCAGCTGGGAGGCGGCGAGCGCGCCGGCCCTCATGCCCACGATACCCCAGATGATGGAGGCGATCATGAACCAGCGGACGGACTGGTCGTCATATTCGATAACGGTCTTCGGGCCGGAGTGGCCGGGGGCGGAGGCGGATGAGGCGGAGCTCATGAGCTGCGAGGGGGCGTTGGCGGGGTTGAGGACCGGTCGGCGGGACGCGTCGGCTGGGCGGGCGCAGGCGGCTCCGGCGGCGTCGCCGCGTGTTTCGCATCCTCCTCGAGAGGAAGCAGCGAAATACGCTCGGAGCTGCCGAAGTCGAAGCGGCGATGTTCCTTCACGAAGAGCACGAGAAAGACAAGCGCCAGCAACAGGCTCAGGATAACGGTGATCCAGAGAACCGGCATGAGTGAGTGATGGTGGTGGTAGGCAGAACCGTCGCGGGTGAGACGACGAGCTCGGCGTCGCAGCCCACGGGGGACCGCAACGCTTCGCGGAACGCGTGCAAGTTAGTGCGGCATATCGCGCAGGGGGCAAGCCCCGAGGCAAAGGCAGTAGCCGGGGCGGCACCGCGGTCGGAGCTTCATTCAAAAGATGCGGAGGATTGGCCAAGCCGCGCTGCGACCGGCCCCCACGGCTGTGCCACACTCCGCCCATGCACCGCGTTTTCGTTGCCGAACTCGCCGCACGTCGCGCCGCGATCAAGCAGACGTGGGAACGCAAGCTGCGCGGTGAACCGGTGACCAGCCCCCTCGCCAACCCCGACACCTTGGTGCTTCTCATGGATCGCACCCTGGAGGATCTTGCGGCGGCCCTTTCGCTCCGGTGCCGGGCATCGGCGGGCGAACCGACGCCCCCGAGTCGGGCGCAGCGAAGCGGCTGCCTGTGCGGACTGAATCCTTTGTTGGCCTACTTCCGGGTGGCGGCGGGCGTCTTGCCCTCGGTCATGGCGAGCACCGGGGAGGGTGTGGCCGAGCTTGGCGCGACGGAATACGCAGGATGCATCCAGGAGATGCTCTCCGAACTGCACAATCTTGCCGCCGACGAGATCCGCGCATTCTGCGCAACCTGTCAGACCGACATTGCCCGCGGCGGACGTTCCGCCCTGTCCGGCTCCATCGCGATAACAGCCCAAGGGGCGGCCCGATAGCAGAGACCGCGAGGACCTCCGGCCGCGCCGCCCACCGGCGCCCCGTCAACGGGCGATGCCCGCCACAGAATCGGCCAACACCCGTTCGCGGTAGGCGGAGGGCGACTCGCCTGTGATCCCGCGAAAAACGCGATTGAACTGCGACAATGATTGGAAGCCCACCTGGAACGCCGCCTCACTCACGCGCACATGGGGATTGAGCAGCAGGTTCTTCACCTTCTCCACCCGCACCCGCGCCAAGTAGTTCGTGAAGGTCAGGCCGGTGGCCTGCTTGAACATCTTGCAGAAATAGTAGGCGCTGGTGTTCACAGCCTTCGCCACCTCGTTGAGCCGCAGATCCTCGGCCTGGTGCTCATCGATGAAAGTCTTCGCCCGCTGGATCATGGGCGGCTCGCCCAACTGTTCCTTCACGATGAGCTGATTGCTCAGCGTCGCCAGATGCTGCGCGAAGATCTCCAACAGTCGCACGATCGACTCGTACTGTTTGCGCGAAAGCACGCGGGTCTGGAAGTAGGCCTCTTCGAGCCGCTTCACATCAACCTCGGTCCCCCATTTGAGCAGCGCACTGGCGGTACGGGTAAACTCGGTATTATCCGGCTGCTGCAGAAGGACTTGGCCGGTCTGGAGATACGCGATGGTGTTCTCCCCCACCCTGACCGGAACCACCGTCTCACAAAGCCCGGCGAAGCACCGCAAGGTCTTGGGTTTCAGGCCGGCTTGCTCCTCGACCTTCTTGCGCATGCTCAGACAGGCTGCGCAGGACTGGTTGGATTGGCCCAGCAACACACAGAACGGGTTCTGGTCTTTGCTGTCGCCCATCGCCAGATGCAGCGAGTCCAAGCCCCGCAATCCCAACGGCAGCCCCGTCGTGTCGTGGAACGCCCGCGCGGAGTCCCGGAAGATGTACGAGCGGCGGAGCAGCTCGACAAGACTCTGGCTTCTCTTGGCGGGAGTGATTTTCTCCTTCATCGACGGGTAGGATCGCAGGCCCGGGAGGTTGCCCGCGGCGCCGACGCGCGCAAACCAAAATCCCAAAATCTGCGCAGGGTTAACCAATGATTGCGCAGTGCGAAAAACCTGCTCCAGATACTATCGACCGTTTGCTTCCAAACATCACATCCATGACCGCTCCCTCCAAAGACCTCGAAAATCTGATCGCCGCGGCCCTGTCCAAGGCCCCCACCAAGAACGCCAAGGTTCTCGCCTTCGTGCGCGAGAACGCCGAACTCTGCGAACCCTCCGCCATCGAATGGTCGGACGGCTCCCAAGCCGAGTACGACCGCATGGTTGACCTCATGGTCAAGGGTGGCACGGCCATCCGCCTCAACCCGGCCAAGCGCCCGAACTCGATCTACGTCCGCTCCGACGCGACCGATGTCGCCCGTGTCGAGGACCGCACCTACATCTGCTCCATCAACCCGAAGGATGCCGGCCCGACCAACAACTGGATGGCGCCGAAGCAGATGAAGGAAACCATGCTTCCCCTCTACAAGGGCTGCATGAAGGGCCGCACGATGTACGTCATTCCGTTCTCGATGGGCCCCGTCGGCTCCCCGCTCGCCCACATCGGCGTCGAGCTCTCCGACTCCCCGTACG
>JAEXPG010000142.1 GCA_023447015.1 Verrucomicrobiota bacterium | reverse complement strand
CATTGAACTCGGGGCCCCGTCGGAGCTCATTCGGACCATGCCCTCTATCCCCTTTGGGCCCGCGCTGGTGCGCGGATCCTTACCCCTTGTTTCCTTGGTTGTTATCGTCTGCGCCGTACGGGCGGCCGATGTGCCGCCGGCGGTGCCGGAGTGGGCGCAGCCCGGCTCCGCGACGCGGGTGCAGGTGGCGCCGCCGGCGGAGTTCCACCGGCCCACGACGACGTTCGCGACTCCGATCGGAATCTTCGAGGGGCAGTCCGACGTCGGCAGCGCGGTCGTGCCCGGCAAGGCGAGCCACGATCCGGCGACCGGGAGCTACACGATCGACTCCGCCGGCTACAACGTCTGGTACATGCGCGACGAGTTCCGGTTCCTCTGGAAAAAGATGTCCGGCGACCTCTCGCTCGCCGCGGCGATCCGCTTTCCAGATCCCGCCGGCTTCTGGGATCGCAAGGCGTTGCTCGTGATCCGGCAGGACCTCGACGACGACTCGAAGGAGGCGCTCGTCGCGTTGCACGGCGACGGGATGATCCACCTCGCGCAGCGCCCGGCGAAGGGGGCGCGGGTGAAGGACCTCGAGTACCGCATCGGCGGCCGCGGCCGGCCCGGCGGCGAGAACCCCGACAGTCTCGTGACCGTGCACGCGGCGCGCATCGGCATCGAGAAACGCGGCGATGCGTTCACGCTTTGGGTGAGTCTGGAAGGCGAGCCGATGCACCAGTTCGGCCCGCCGATCACGCTGCCGTTCACCGAGCCGTTCTATGTGGGCATCGGCTTCTGTTCGCACCTGCCCGACAAGTCCGACACCGCCGTGCTCTCGGACGTCGTGCTGGAGAACGCGGCGGGCCAGGTGAAGTGAGCCCGGCGCCGGCGAAGGCGCGGTGATGCGTTGACGCGGCGTCGGAACCGGTGGCGGCGGCGCCGGCGTTGGTATCGGCGTTTGACGCGCCGGAACCCGTGCCGTCGGCTTCCCTGTACTCACCCCTAGCAATCGTCCAACGATGAAAACCGTCTCCCTCCTCCCGCTTCTAGTCCTCACCCTCGGCGCGGCCAACGCCCTCTTCGCTGCCGAGAAAGTCGTCCCGGTCCCGCCCGACTGGGCGTTGCCCGGCACCGCCACGCACCAGCAGGTGCCTCCGCCCGCCGGTTTCGCGCGTGCCAGCACGATCATCCACACGCCGATCGGAATTTTCGAAGGTCAGGCCGAGGTCGGCTCCTCGCTTGTGCCAGGCAGCGCCACCTTCGACTCGGCGACCGGCAAGTACACGATCAACTCTGCCGGCTACAACATCTGGTACTTCCGCGACGAGTTCCGCTTCCTCTGGAAGAAGCTGTCCGGCGATGTCTCGCTCGCGGCCGACATCACCTTCCCGAATCCGCAGGGCTACGACGACCGCAAGGTCGTGCTGATCATCCGCCAGGACCTCGACGACAACGCGCAGGAGATCATGGCCGGCCTGCACGGCGCGGGGTTGATCCACCTCGCGCAGCGTCCGACGAAGGGCGCCGATCTCGCCGAGGTCTGCCGCGACAAGGGCACCGGCCCGGTGGGCGCCACGAAGCCCGTCCGCCTCGGTATCGAGAAACGTGGCGACCAGTTCACGCTCTTCGTGGGCCAGCCCGACGGCTCGATGAAGGCGGTCGGCCAGCCCTTCACACTGAAGTTCGACGCGCCGTTCTACGTCGGCATCGGCTTCACCTCACATCTGCCGGTCACGTCGGACACCGGCGTGGTGGGCAACGTCGTGCTCGAGAATGCCGCGGGGAGAGTCCGCTGAGCGACGGCGAAGCGATCGTTGCGCCATGCGGCGATCGCCTCGCTGCGAGGTCTCCGTTGTGACACAGACTGGTCCGTCGGGTTTCAGGGGCTTGCCTTGGCCCGGACCATGGGCTGGGATGCCAAGGTGAAGCAATCGGCGGGGATCGGGTAACGCCGCGCCGGTGCGAACCTCAACTCGACTACGGACCATGAATCCTGGACCCTCCACCTTGCTCGGGGCTTCGCGCCTCTATCTTGCATTTGTCTTTGCCTCTGGAGCTGCAGCCGCAAACGCACAACCGACCGTAGCTATGCCGCTGATTAGGGATCTGGGAGCCGGACAGGCGACCTTGGTCTTCAATTCCAGCGCTGCAGGTACGGGGTATTTCACTCTCCTGGAAGGCGGGGCGGGTACTCGTTGCACTGGAGTGCAGTGCAAGTCGGGGAGGGATGGAAACAATGCGGCGGCGGCGCGTTTCGGTTCCTTGCGATTGATGGCGAATACGCCCGGAGCCTACACGATCCGGGGTCTCAAAGCGGGTACCGTCTATGGCGTCTATTTTACCGCTGACGGTGGTGATGGTTCGCTCGCCGCGGTCCAGACAACGGAATTTGCTACGACTCCGTCCGCCAATCTGACGTCTGCGGACTGGGTCGCCGTGGGCTCGCGCGGCTTCTCAGGTGGTCAGGCGAGTATTCCCAACCTCGCATTCTCTCCCGCCGGGGAATTGTATGCGGCCTTTTCGGGGACAGCGTCTGGTGGAGGCAAAGCCACCGTGATGCGATTCGATGGGGACGCGTGGCGGTTGGTCGGCGCAGAGGGGTTCTCTTCGGGAAGCGCCTATGGACTGATTCTCCGCTTCTCCCCGAGCGGCATCCCGTTTGTCATCTATTCGGATGGCGGCAATAGCGGCAGGCCGACGGTCATGATGTTCGACGGAGCCAACTGGACCACGGTCGGGGGCGCGGGTTTCGCCCCTTCGGACAACTACTATCTGGGGTTGGATTTTGGTCCCGATGGGCGGCCCTATGCCGCGTTTCTCGACAAGACTTTTTCGCCAGCGCGGGAAACAGTGATGCGCTTCAATGGCTCAACATGGGAGGTTGTCGGCTCGGCAGGGTTCTCCGCCAGTTTCGCCGGATATCCGAGCTTCGCTTTTTCAACCGATGGCACCCCGATGGTGTCCTATGCTGATCCGGTTTCCACTCCGCAAGGAGACGGCTCGCGGATCACGGTGATGAGGTTCGATGGAGCGACCTGGGGCAATGTCGGGTCGCCGGCTTTTACCCGAGGGTACGATGCCTCCTATACGAGTCTCGCGATCAGCCCGGACGGTCTGCCGTTTGTGGCTTTCAGAAACTGGGCGATCGGTGTGAACGCCAAGGCGACAGTGATGGGATTCAATGGCTCAACTTGGGGTGTTGTCGGAGAGGAGGGGGTGTCGGCCGGAGCCGCGTTTGATACAAGTCTGGCGATAACACCGGACGGTGTCCCCTATGTCGCGTTCAGTGATGATGGCGCGGGTTCTAGAGCGGCGGTGATGCGACTCTCAGGCTCGTCTTGGATTCGGGCTGGCCGGTCGTACCTCTCGACGGCCTACGGGCTCCGTACCAAATTGGCCATCTCTCCGGAGGGCATCCCTCACGTGATCTTCGAGGACCATGCGAACGGCCGCAGGGCCACTGTGATGCGACTCGTCCCTGATCCGCGAGCGACCTATGCGGATTGGGTCGCGGCGAACTTCTCGGTTGCAGACCAGGGAACGCTGACGGTCTCTGGCGCAGCGGCCGACCCGGATGGTGTCGGGACGACAAACTTGATGCGCTATGCGCTTGATTTGCCCGCACGCGGCCGTGTGGGCAGCCCGGTCTCGTTGGTGATGGCCAGCGAAGGCGGTCAGCGGTTCTTGCAGCTAGTATTCGCACGGCGGACCGATTCTCCCGGTCTGCAGTACGAAGTGCAGGCCAGTTCCGATCTTGCGAGTTGGACGACGGTGTCGACTTGGTACTCCGACCCGTCACGGACGGTAATCGCTCGCGACTCTGTGGCCCTCGACTCCATTCAACGACGCTTCATGCGACTCAAGGTCACGCTTCCGTGAAGCATTGGTCGGCGCCCCCGAGATGCGCTGGTGTCACTGTTTTGCTTTGTGTTCGGTTCCAGAGGCGGCAGAGGTCCGATGAGTGATCTTGGATGGGGCGATTTCGGTCGCGTCCTGATCAACGAGGTCGGTTCGGGTGCCCTTCCCTCCACTTCTCCGGAAGAGCCGATCTGGAG
>JAEXPG010000222.1 GCA_023447015.1 Verrucomicrobiota bacterium | reverse complement strand
GGCGAGAGATTGCGCGGCGCGCGCCGCGCCGGGACGTGACGTGGGGAGTCATGGTGGAGATAGACAGGTACCGGGCCAGCGTGGGTGGCTTCGGGTGCTAGAGGGCAGAGGTTGGCGGGCGGTGCGGCAGGCCTCAATGCCGGCCAACTGCGTTGGTGGCAGTTTTACAGAATGATGCAAAACCGGGGACGAGGGGATGTCGCGCGGCGCCAGGCGTTTCGCATCCGAGGGTGTCATCCGGCGTTTGTCGTCGTCTTCCGCGCGACGGGTGATCCGGTGCCGAAACGTCGGTGAGTGCGGGACGCCGAACGTGGACGCCGGCCCTCAGCTGCCAGAGCGCTTGGCGGTCGCTTCGCTGCCGGCGCGATGGATCATGTCAGCCCGAAGAAGCGCCTCAATTACCCGGTGGCGGGGCGACGAGTTGTCGCCAGCGGACAAGCGCGCGGGCGAGGTGGTCGTCGTAACGCGGGTCCGGAAGATCGTAGGTCTGGTACTCGACCGGGCCGGAGTAGCCGGCGGCGGCGAGTGCCTGGAGATACAGGCGCGGATCGTAGTTACCGGAGTCCAGAGTCTGGATGCAGGCGAACCAGTCGGAGCCGGTGGCGTTGGTGCCGTTGATGGTGGCGAGGGCGAGGTGGTCCTTCACGGCGGCGACGATCTCGGCGAGGCGCGGGGCGTTGCGGAGGACGACCTCGTGGCAGAGATGGATGGAGATCTTGACCTCGGGGTGCCCGAGCGCGGCGAGGCGGTTGCGCATGACGAGCGCCTCCTCGGCGGTCTCGAGATAGCAGCCGGCGTGCGGGTAGAGCACGAGCGGCACGCCGGCCTGCTGGCAGAGGTCGGCGATGGCGTGGTAGAAGGCCTCTGTCTTGGCGCCCTTGGTCTTGGTCGTGGGGTCGGTGTCCGCGGATTTGGTGATGGAGGCGACCACCCAGAAGGAGGCATCGAGGGCGCGGAGTTTGGCGAGCATCGGGTTCACCACCGCGGGATCGACGCCGGCGGTGGTGGAGCCCTCGACCTTCTGGTACCAGAGCATGCTGTAGACGCGGAACCGGCCGGAGAGCACATCGGGCTCGTCGAGGAAATCAGCCAGGCGGTCGGGGCCGCCCAACCCGATGCCCGCGTAGCCGGCGGCTTGGCAGAGCCTGATCTGATCGGCGGCGGAGAGGCCGGCGAAGCGCATCGCGAACGGCACAAAGGGGCTTGCGAGGGGGATGCGGGTGCCGGCGAAGGGGTCGGTGCCGGCGAGGTGCTCGGCGTGATCGGGCACGCCGTCGGCGTCGGAATCGGCCGCGAAGGGGACGATGCGCCAGAACTTGCGGACTTCGGGGTCGGGCTGGCCGGGTTTATCCCACGGCGGCGTGTACTTGGGCCTGGCGCGCAGGCGACAGGTGTCGCCGAGGGCGATGCGTTCGGTGACGGTGGTCCAGGTGAGCAGGTCGGCGGAGGCCTCGATCCGATAGCGGCGGAGCGGTTCGCTCGGCCAGGTGAGCACGTACTCGCCGAGGTTGTAGGCAGGCTGGATGTCTGCCGCGCCTTTGTATTCCAGAAACGGTGCCGGCGTGGCCGTGACCGGGGTGGCGGCGTGGATCGCCCCGACCGGAACGAGCGCAACAACGGACCGGGCGAGCAGAGCGACGAGGTTGAAGCGCATGGGATGGGCGAGCGGAGGGCGGAGGGCGGAAGACAGAGGACGGAAGACGGAGGACAGAGGACGGAAGGCGGAGGACGGAAGACAGAAGACGGAAGACGGAGGACAGAGGACGAAAGGCGGAGGTCGGAAGACGGAGGACAGCGGGCGGAGCGGGCGCGGGATCAGTCAGGGCTGGGGCGGGGCGACGAGTTGGCGCCAGCGGATGAGCGTGCGCTCGAGGTGATCGTCGTGCTCCGGGTCGGGGAGGTTGTAGGTGTGGTATTCCATCGGGCCGGTGTAGCCGGCGGTGGCGAGGGCTTGGAGGAAGGGGCGCACGTCGTAGTTTCCCTGGTCGAGGGGCCGGATGCCAGTGGTCCAGCCGCCGCGGGAGCGGGTGTCGGACTCGGCGCCGTTGACCGAGGCGAGCGTGCAGTAGGGCGCGACGGCGGCGACGACCTCGGCGATGCGTGCACCGTTGTTCGCCTTCAACTCGTGGCAGAGATGCACGGAGATGCTGGCGCAGGCCTTCTCCGCGGTAGATAGATCCGGGTCGGCCCGGAGGCGAAGCAGGAGTACAAGCGCCTCCTCGGCGCTGACGAAAGTCGTGCCTTCGTGGGGGTAGAGGACGAGTCGCACGCCTTTGGCAGCGCAGTGTTGCGCGGTGGTCTTGAGGATGGTGTAGGCGGTCTCGATGTTGGTGGTGGTCTTGGCGCCGGCGACGACCATCCAGATCGCCATGTCCATGCGGGCGGCCTGGGCGAGGCGCTTGTCGATCGTCGTCCAGTCGAAGGCGTCGGTGATGTTGGCCCACCAGAGGGCGCTGTGGATGCGGAAACGCCCGGCGGAAACGTCCGGATGGTCGGCAAAGGCTTTCAGGGCGGCTTCGGAACCGAAGGAGGCGAGACCGTAGCCCGTGTAGCCAAGTGATTGGCACACTTCGATCTGCTTGGCGGCGGTCATCGTCCAGTTGCTGTTGCTCAGGCAAAGCCCAAAGGGGACGAACTCCGAGCGCAGCGGGATGCGGGTGCCGGCGAAGGGATCGGAGCCGAGGCGGGACTCGTCGTAGTCGGAGACGCCGTCACCATCGGAGTCGAAATCGAAGGGCGTGACGCGCCAGAACTTGCGGACCTCGGGGTCGGGCTTGGTGGGGTCGTTGGTCGGCGGCACATAGCGGCGTTTGACCACGTAGCGGCAGTCGCGGTCGAGGCCGACGAGTTGTCCTTCCGGCTTCCAGGTGCGCAGGTCGGTGGAGTACTCGATGCGGTAGCGGCGGTTGAGTTCGCCGTGCCAGCGCAGCTCCATGTCGCCGGCGAAGTTGGCGTGGGGCGTCCCGGGGTCGACGCGGAGCTCCGGGATGAACGCGGGATCCGCGGCGCGAGCGGAGGCGAAAGCGAGCGAGAGGGCGGTGGCGGCGAGGAGACGCGAGAGACGCATGGCAGTGAGCGGAGGACAGAGGACAGAGGACGGAGG
>JAEXPG010000115.1 GCA_023447015.1 Verrucomicrobiota bacterium | reverse complement strand
GTGTTTCCGGACGACGGAGACAGCGCCTGCGCTGGAACGGCCCGGTTTGTGCCCCTGTGGTGCGCCGGGCCGTTTCGTTTCCGGGGCTCCCGCGGCCGGGGGCGATGTTTTGCATTGGCGCGGGGCGGACGGCGCGCTGGAGTCCGGGGCAGCGGAGCAATTCCCTCCCCAATGAGCAAACACCTGCGGTGGCTGGCCTCGGAGAGCGAACGATGGGTGCGCGAGCGCATCGTCACGGCGGAGCAGGCGGCGCAGATCCGCGCCCTGTACCCGGCGAGCGGTGTGGCGGCGCCGTGGGGACTGATCCTGTTCTGCGGGCTCGGCGCGGTGATTGTCGGGCTCGGCATCATCCTGCTGCTGGCGTACAACTGGGACGACATCCCGAAAGCCGCGAAGCTCGGCGTGATCTTCGGGACCGTCGCCGCCGCGCATGGCGCGGGGCTCTGGTTGCGGGGCAAGGGCGATTGGCGGGCGGGATTGGGCGAGGCCTTTTTCCTGCTCGGCTCGATGATCTTTGGCGCGGGCATCTGGCTGGTCGCGCAGATCTACAACATCGATGAGCACTATCCGAACGGCTTCCTGCTCTGGGGGCTGGGCGCGCTGGCGCTGGCGTGGGCGATCGATTCGGTTCCGCAGAGCATCCTGGCGGCGGTCACGCTCACGATCTGGGGGCTCGCGGAGTGCTTCGACTACGGCCGGGCGCAGGGCTGGGCGCTCCTCCTGCTGGCCGCGGGGCTGGCGCCGATGGTCTGGCGGAAACGTTCGGCGCTGCTCGGGGCGGTGGTGCTGGCCGGGGGGTACGCGTTGCTGCTCGGCTCCGCTGGCAACTGGGGCGGTGGCAGCGCCGCCTATGCAGCGGCGCTGGCGCTCTCCGTCGGGCTGATCGCGGCCGTGCGGCTCCGGCCCGGCCGGGAGGAATCCGACCGCCTGGCGGCGGTGATCCGGTTCTTTGGCTGGGCGGGGTTCCTGGTGTGCGCGTACCTGCTGAGCTTCGACACCTTGGCGGACGACCTGCTCGACTGGCGGGAGGGCGCCGGAAGCGCGCGGGACCAGTTGATCGCGTACCGCTGGGCGCCCTTCGGGCTCGCGGTGGCGCTGTGGGGGCGGCTGCTGATCGGCGCGGCGCGTGGCGATTCGACGTGGGTGCCGTGGGAGGAGTGGCTCTGCCCGATCGGCCTGCTCTACTGCAATCTGCTCGGGGCGACGGGGACGGCGGGTGACACGCTCTTCGTCTCGCTGGTCTTCAATCTGATCTGCCTTGGCGTGGCGGCGATGTGGATGGTCCGCGGGTGCCGCGACGGCGACCTGCGCGAGACGGTCTGCGGTTCGCTGCTGTTGGCGGCGCTGGTGTTGGCTCGCTACTTCGACCTCTTCGAGAGCCTGGCTTCGCGCGGGGTGGCTTTCCTGGCGCTGGGCGGGCTGCTGTTTGCCGAAGGTTTCTATTATCGAAGGTTGCGACGGGCGGATGTCCGGCCGGGAGGTGAATCATGAGACGATGGCTGATCATCACGATCGCGGTCGCGCAGGTGGCGCTGCTGGCCTTTATGGCCGGGCAGCGAGAGTGGGTTGTGCGGACCGGCCGAACGGTGTGGCTACGCACCGTGCCAGTCGACCCGATCGATCCGATGCGCGGCGCCTATGCGCGGCTCAACTATGAGATCTCGCGCGTGCCGAAGGAGCGGTGCCGGGACGGACTCTCGGAGTGGTTCGCGCAGAAGTTCCCGGCTCGGATGCGTGACCGGGAGGTGTACGCTGTAATGAAGTCCGGCGCCCACGGGCTTGTGGAGCTGGAGCAGTTGACCGACCGCCCGCCGAGCGGTGGGCTGTTCCTGCGCGGACGTTGCGATTGGTGGGGAAGCGAGGACCAAGTTGCCGTGCGCTACGGGATCGAGGCGCTGTTTCTACCCCAGGCCAAGGCGCGGGAACTGGAACGAGCGGCGATCGAGCGAAACACCAAGGAGGGGCGAAGGATCGACGCGGAGGTGGCGGTCGGCCCCTCGGGACTGGCCGTGCTCAAGGGCTACCGCTGGGAGCCGCTGGGGGTGACGCTCAAGACCGAGGTTGCTCCTGTTTCCGCGGGGGAAGTCGTCAGGAAGGGAGACCAACGCCCGGTTGTGGCCGTCGTGGTCGAGTTGAAGAACCACGGCGACCAGCCGGTCGCCGTGTGGGCTCCGGCCGGTGGCGCGGCGTTCCGGCTCCTGCCGGAGGTGCGGTGGGGCGAGACGCGATGCCGTTGGGCTGGGGCTGACCGGCCGCGCCCCAAACCCGAGGCGGCTGACATCCGGACGCTGCAGCCTGGTGAAAGCCTGAGCACCCGGATTGACCTTGCCGCCCCTGAGTGGGCGGTGGTGTGCCGCGAGGAGAAGGGGGGCGACGAGCGTAGGGCGGCGATTCCGTCCGTCGCGGAGCGGACCGTCGCGGGCTGGTGTTTCCAGATCGAGTACACACCGCCAGACCCGACGGCGTGCGCGGGGCTGCCGGGCGGGGATGTTCTGTGGCGGCAGAACCTGCGCACCGCGGTGTTCCACCCGATGGCCTCGGCCCCCGATCCCAAGGTGCAGCGCCGGTAAGCTGACAGGCCGGGGGCGACCGCTCCGGCGCAGCGCGCGCTGTCAGCAATGGATGCGCACCTGATGTTGACGTGCCGTGGCGATCTGGCGGAACCAGTCTCCGCCTGGATCTCCCGGGCTTCGTGTCCGACGCGTCTGAAGTCCTTCTCCGTTGCCAGCGAGGCGGGGTGTCATGGTTCCTTGCCTGGAGGTCAAACTGTTTGAGCGCGGAGGTCTTTCGTGGCGTGCCCAGTTGTTGCCGGCCGAGTCCCATCGCCGGGGGCTGGAGTGCAGACAATAGCCAGTAGCTTCCCTCTACAGTGGAACGGGTGCCGGCTGTGCGACGGATCCATGGATGCCTGGGGCGGGGACCGATGGGCGCCGTGCGTATGGCGGGCGCGGATCGATATCCCTGGCCTTGGCCAGCGTCTTGGCTCGGTCGAGACCGAGTGCGGCGTGCTGCTTCCGAAGCGGCGCTCGCGCGGGGCGCGGGTTGCCGCGATCGACAACGGGCCGCTGAAGGGCGGCGCGCTCGACCACCCGTTGATCGAGCATCGGAGGGAGGACGCCTTCCGGTTCAAGCCCGCCGCCGGCCATCGCTACGACTGGCTTTTTTGCGACATGGTCGAGGATCCGCGCCGTGTCATGGAGCTTGTGGCGCAATGGACGCGGGGCCGCTGGTGCCGGCATTTTGTCGTGAACCTGAAGTTCGGGCATGCCGACG
>JAEXPG010000093.1 GCA_023447015.1 Verrucomicrobiota bacterium | reverse complement strand
TGATCGCCGCGCGCGACCGTCAGTCCTTCGCCGGCTGAGGCTTCGTCTCCGGTCCGCCCCGGGCTTGTTCAACAAAGGTCGTGTTCACCGCTCCGCTTCGCTCCGGGCGAACACAACCCTCTGGGTTCGCCGTCCGTTTCACCACTTCGCTCACCTCGAGCGCCGAGCAAGACGCCACGAACTCGAACACCCGAGACTCAGCGCCTTCGACCAGCTCGATCCGAAACCCATCGGTATAGCCTTGGTGGTTCACCATGAGCCAGGTCCACGACACTCGGAAATCACCAGACGCGAGAACGGTCCCAATCCACTTCTTCCTTCCTTTCTTCAACCGAGAGACGACGACCTCGTCGGTGTCGGGATCACACCTCAAGACCACTTCACTTTTTGGCGCGATCAGAACAACGCGGTCAAATCCCGGCGCCAGATCCTCGCTCTTCACAGCGATGATCTTCGAAACCCGATCTATTCGTGGGGCGCGCATCTTCTGGCGAACGCCTCAGGTCTGCCACGCCGGGAATCGGACGTCGCTTGGAAAACGGGCGCTTCTACCGGCGTTGCGCAGTAGTGACTTGTTGGGCTCTGTTTTCATTCTCCCTTTCCCAAAACGACGCATAGAGGCCAGCGAACGTCCTTCCGCCATATCGGATCAGTTTTGAGCTCCCGTCCGGCCACGCGACCCTCAACAGAAATCCAATCATAATGAAATTTCTCGGCATACCGATGCGGAATCGAGACTTTGCCGGATAAGTCGGTGCGGAACTTCGGCGGCGCGTAGGTGAATCCCGCGTCATAATCGAGGCAAACGATGGCGCCTGGCACTGGAGCTCCCGATATCGACGTCACTATCACCAAATACTTAGAATCTTCGGCAGCATCGGCGACGAAGTTGTTCTGGTCCACATTGCCGCAGCCGGCAAGAACGAGCATCGTCGCGATGAGGATCGCAGTTTTCATGATTTCGCCCAACGTCTCAGGTCTGCCACGCCGGGAATCGGACGTCGCTTGGAAAACGGGCGCTTCTACCGGCGTTGCGCAGTGGTGGCTGGTTCGGCCTGGTTTTCATCGCACGAATTCGAGGAGGAATGCTGCAACGCACGCGAAAATGCCAAGGAGGATCGCCGCATACGGATAGAACGGCCTCTTCTTCTGCCCTCGAAAGATGATCGCACGACCGATCGCCCAGACAATGCCGACTAAGATCAGAGCAACTCCAGCGAACGGCAGGTCATCCGCGAGTGCATCCACCAAGCTGCTCCGCTCGGGACCGCACATTAGGAAGGCAAGTATGCTCATCTTCTTTTGCCGAACGATTACGGGTGAGGGACGGCGGCCCCCTGACTCGGCTTGGAAGGCGGGGCCTTTGCCGACGTTCCATCTGGCCGCTGGTTCGCCCTCTGTTTCTCAAACCGTAGCCCAAACATCTGGCCGTCGCACAGTACAGGAACTCCGTCCTTCACCGACAACTGAAGCTTGGTCGTCCGCTTTCCGTCCTCGGACACAAGCGTGACGGAAGAACCGACCGATGACCAACGGCCAACTTCTTCAAAACCGGCGCGAACTCCCTCACCGAGGTCTGGCCCAACACCCTCCGGCAGCGTGCGGATCAATCGGTACGAGCCACCCGCGCTCAACGTGAGGTCGAAATCGCTCCCGTTCGAGCACAGCTGCGGCGCGTAATAGCTGCCGACCAGCGATGCGTTCGGCTGGCTGACACAACCACCAGCAAGAACGGCTGCACAGAGCATCAGGAAGAAGACACGCATCTTTTGGCGAACGCTTACGGATGAGGGACGGCGGCCCCCTGACTCAAATTGGAAGGCGGGGCCTCTGCCGCCGTTCCATCTGGCCGCTTGTTCGCCCGATTTTCTGAGTTTCGTCGCAAGACTAGACTCACGATCAAAACACCGATGCCTCCGCCAACCGCAGCAGCAATGACATCGTACCAATCGAATAGGCCAGTCTTCACCCAAGGCTGGAGAAATTCATAAACGATCTGCCCAACCCCAACGCCGATCGAAGTGGGGAGAACCGCAGGCCCTTTGTTTTTCCGGCAGACTAGCGCAGGAAGGACGAGAACTGCAGTTATCGCGCCGCCGGAGCTTCCGATAGTGTCGGCTAGATGAAAGTCTGCGTACCCGTGCGAATAGATCCATGGCCGGTAGAGACTCCGCATAGCCTCGGTGATGAGGAACCAGAGCGCTCCAAGGCCGAAGAGCCAAACTCGAACCACTGTGGTAATGCGCTTCTTCATCTTTCGGCGAACGATCACGGATGAGGGACGCCGGACACCTGGCCCGGATTGGAAGGCGGGGACTTTGCCGGCGTTCCATCTGGCCGCTGGTTCGCCCATTCCTTCTCCTGCCAGACGTCCTCGTAGCCCGACCTATCGATGATGAACTTGAAGCCGGGAGGCAGCGCGAGGTAACGCATCACCATCGGGAGAATCTCACCAAGGTGCCCAGCGCACAACGGCTGGAAGAAGTCCGGCGCTGTCGAATGCGGGCCAGCCCAGATGTACCAACTCATCGAACCATCGGCATTCTTCGTCCGAACGCCGTAAACCGGACTCTTGTCCAACGTCGCAAGCGCAACTCCCGCCCGCTCATTCGGAGCGCACTCGCAGTACTCCGCGCCATACTTCGCGCACAGCATCTCCTGCTCAGTGTTTGTCGGCACGGGGTACATCTTTCGGCGAACGCTTACGGATGAGCCACGGCGGGCCGTGGACTGTGATTGGAAGGCGGGCACTTAACCGCCGTTGGCCTCTGGCCGCTGGTTAGCCCTCCGATTTTCATGCGATGACGAGGCGACCAAACGACATGGCGAGCATGCAGGCGACGGCAATCGCGGCTGACACAGCTCCCTTTTTCTTCTCCGAGCCCGGAATCAACCAATAGCCAACTACGAACACTAAAACGGCTAGCACTGCCTTGGTGACCGCCAACGAAAACCGGCCTCTTCCTCCTTCTTGAAGGACTGGAGGAAGAATCGAGAAAACGATGATATCGCCGATCCCCGGGTATCTGGTGATGAGCCCCTTCACACCAACACTTGCCGCACCGATCAGCGCGGATGAGACAAGACCGATGAGAAATGGTCGCGACATGCTTTCTTGGCTAACAGGGTATTATGTCACGGGAGCGTTGCGTCCATAACAAGGAAGGGGTCCCGATGGTCCGCGCCGCGGTGTGACGGAGCAAGCTTCTGGAGAAACGTGGGTTCGGTGACAAGGCGGGACTCGCCGCCGTGAGAATCCACCCCCCGGATTTTCCCGAAAACCTGCAACGCCGAGCACGCGGGTCCGCGCGAGGCGCAAGGCCAGCCCGCGGCGGAACCAGGCTCAAGCCACTGCAATGCCGGCACTTGGGTCCGTCGAGCGGGCTGAACCTGTATTTGATCGGTGGAGTTGCAGCGCGGCCACCTTGCATTATATCAGGAGTCCAGCCCCCGCGGCCAGTCGCCCCCGCTGGTTCCCGACAGGATCAAGCTCCTCGCCATGAGTCCGTTGCGCGACAACCAACCGCCCGGCGATTCCGCCTCGCCTCGGCCCATAACACCGAAACCCGGCAGCATGCCGAAATATTGGGACCAGCCGGTGTCCTTGCCGGAA
>JAEXPG010000044.1 GCA_023447015.1 Verrucomicrobiota bacterium | reverse complement strand
GGACGGACACCGCGTCGCCTTCGCGGGCGATGGCATCAACGACGCCCCCGCCCTTGCCACCGCGCGGGTCGGTCTGGCGATGGGCCACGGCACCGATGTCGCCATCGAAAGCGCCGGACTTGTGCTGCTCCATGGCGATCTCCGCGGGCTGGCCCGGGCCGTCCGTCTCGGCCGGGCCGTCCTGCGCAACATCCGCCAGAACCTCTTCTGGGCCTTCTGCTACAACCTCCTCGGCGTCCCGCTGGCCGCCGGCGCCTTTCTCGCCTGGCCGGGCTGGTCCCTGCCGCCGATGTTTGCCGCGATTGCCATGAGCCTGAGTTCGCTCAGCGTCGTCGCCAACGCGCTGCGCCTCCGCCGGCTCCCGCTCTGACTTTCCACGAAACATCCTCGCCCGCCCATCGTCTCAAGGACCATGACGCTCCGTCATCTCGCCCCCATCCTCCTGCTCGCCGCCGCGGCCCTCACCGGCTGCAGCACCACCTCCAGCCGCATCCGGCAGAAACCCGAGGTCTTCGCCTCCCTGTCGCCCGCCGACCAGGCGCGGCTCCGCAAGGGCGAGATCGCCGTCGGGGACACCGGCGACATGGTCTACATCGCCCTCGGCGCCCCCACCCGGCACCGCGAGAGCACCACCGCGAACTCGGTGCGCACCGAGTGGATCTACCGCGAGTACGAGCAACGCTACGAGGGCACGCGCATGGTCGGGTACCGGCGGGTCGTCGGCTTCGATCCCCGCACCGGCCGCCGCGTCGTCTACATGGAGCCGGACTTCGTCGACGTCTATCGCGAGCGCTCCGAGGACCGGCTCCGCATCGTCTTCGAGAACGGCCGGGTCGCCTCGATCGAGGAGATCAAGCGCTGACCGGCCGGCGCGCGACCGCCGGCGATCGTCACGGTGCGCCGAGCAGTTCGGCGCACAGATCGCGCAACACCGGCCGCACCCGGGCGGCCAGCTGCGCGTTCGCATAACCGACCCACGCCACCGGCGTGGTGGTGTCGAGCGGCGCGTCGAGCGGGCCGCCATCGGGCCGCTCCACCACGCCGCCCGCCTCCTCGAGCAGCAGCGCGGTGCAGATGTCGTAGGGGTGGCAGGCGAGCGGCAGGTCCAGGCCAAGTTTCCGGAAAACCAGCGGGCGGAGATCCGCGACCATCCGATCCCGCCCGGCCAGCAATTCGTAGATCTGGCCGCCCGAGCAGAGGTACTGGTCGTCGAACACCATCGAGGCCGGAGCCGCACCCCCGGCCACGCCGAGCCGCCGCCACAATTCCTCCTCAATCCGGGCCGTCAGCGCCTTCCCCTCGGGGAAGAATTTCACGACCGAGGCGAATCCGTGCCGGAAGTCCGTCGCCTGCGAGGGACGCAGCTCGATGGGCCGCCGGCCCCCGCGCACCAGATCAACCGCCTCTGCCCGCAAACCGCCCCCGCGCACCGCGCTCACCTGGTCGCACCGCCATTGCTTCGAGGTGGGCAGCTCGGTCATCGCCGCGACGGCGATGTCGCCCAGTCCGGTCGCCCGACCGCGCTGCGGCGCCAGCGCCGCCAGCGACCAGGCGGGCCGCTTGTCGTACATCAGGTTCCTCGTGCCATCGATCGGATCGAGCACCACCCGCCACCGCGTGGCCGCGGACGGCGTTCCCCGGGGGAAGGTCAGAGACTCCAAATCCTCGATACCCTCCATGACGACTTCCACGGGCTCGCGCGCCGGCCAGTTTGCGGCGAACCATTCCGTGATCGCCTCCTCCCCGACCTTGTCGACCGCGTAGATCGTGTCCGCCGCGGTCACCGCCGCCACGGCCGCCAGCTCCGCCGCCGAGGAGCCATCCCGGGCGGCCACCACCCGGTCGCGCACCACCTCGCCCAACCGGCAGAGCAGCTCGCGGGCGGTCTCGAGGAAGAGTTCGGACATCGCCGCCGACGATGCCGCGCCCCCGCCGCCGCCGTCAACGGAACACCGGCGGCATCGCGCCCGCCCGCTCGTCGGGGCTGGTCCGCGCCGTCGACACGCAGATCCCGCACGACCGCCGCAGCCCGCCCGTGCGAATGATTCCGCCGGGCTCAGACCAGCACCCACCACACGCCGCTGAGCATCAGGATCAGCAACACCGCGACAGCGAACACCAGCCAACCCCGCCCGCCGCGCGGCAGGCCATCGCCGAACTCCCGCTCCGTCGTGTCCGCAAAGTCGCCGCCCGCCTCGCCGGGCAGATCGACTCCATCGAGGTAGGTCTCATCGCTCCACCCCGTGCGCTCGTCGGCCCCGCAATGCGGGCACGCCTTCGCGCCCGCCGGCACCGGCTCGCCGCAGGTGGGGCATTCGCCGGGCGGGACAAACGCGCTCATGCGCCGCGCCTCCGCCGGGGGTGATCGGTCCGTTGGTCCAACATCGTCCCCGAGGCTGCCCAACCGGCCGGCGGGCGCAAGGCGGCGCCTCCGGTGCCCGCGGGTGGAAACGCGCTTGCCCCCTCCCGGCCCGAGGAGTCAGCTCGCCCCGGTTCGTTGCCCCAACACCCGTGCATCTCCGGGTCTCCTTCGTTCTCGAGCGCCCGTGGCCGGCCAGCCAGGGCCGGCGCGAGGGAGGGTGCGCCCCGCGAGACCCGCAGCCCAATGCAACGATCCCGCGCGACGGTGGTCTCAAGGAGCCGGCAGCGCGCCCATGAATTCTCGCGACCAGTCCTCCTCCGCTGCGGCGGCCCGTCCGGCAGCCGGCCGTCTTGAGGCCTTCCCCGCGGGCGCGCCCGCGCCGGAGGCCCTGGTCGCCGGTGTGGACTGGGGCGAAGTCCTCGACTCGATCAACGACGCCATCTTCGTCCACGACGCCGCCTCGGGGCGCATCCTCCACGCCAACGCCACCGCGTGCCGGATGTTTGGTTACGACGCGGAGACGCTGCGGCGCCGGACGATCGGCGAACTCAGCGAGGCCGGACCGCCCCACTCCGAAGCCGATGCCCGCCGCTGGCTGGACCGGGCCCGGACCGAGGGACCGCAGCTCTTCGAATGGCGCGCCCGCGCCGCGGACGGCCGGCTGTTCTGGGTCGAGGTCGCCATCCGGGCCGGCCACGGTGCCGCCGCCGATCGCTGCTTCGTGACCGTGCGCGACATCTCCGTCCGCAAGGCCCTCGCGGCCGAACGCGAGCGGGCGGTCGAAGCGCTGGCCCGCAGCGAGGAGCGGTTCCGCCTGCTGCTCGGGCGCATGCCCACGATCGCCGTGCAGGGCATGGGACCCGATGGCCTCGTGCGCTACTGGAACGAGGCGAGCGAACGTCTCTACGGTTATTCCGCCGCCGAGGCGATCGGCGCGAACCTCGTGACCTTGATCGCCCCGCCGCCGTTGCGCGACGAGATGCGCATCGCCCTGCACCAGATGATCGTCACGGGCCGGCCGCTCGCCCCGGCGGAACATCAGCTCAAGCACAAGGACGGAACGCTCGTCCCAGTGTTCTCCAGCCACACGGTCGTCGACATCCCCGGCGCCGGCCCCGAGCTCTACCGTCTCGACTTCGACTTGACCGAGCGCCGGCAGGCCGAGGCCGAGCGGCTCGATCTCGAGCGCCGCCTCCTGCACAGCCAGAAACTCGAGAGCCTCGGCGTGCTCGCCGGCGGGATCGCCCACGACTTCAACAACCTGCTCACCGGCGTGCTGGGCAACCTCGAGCTCGCCCGCACCGAACTCCCGCCCGACAACCGCACGCTTCCGCTCCTCGACGACGCCATCACCGCCGCCCGCCTCGCCGCGACGCTGACCCACCAGATGCTCGCCTACGCCGGCCGCACCCGCTCCCGCTGGCAGCCGATCGAGCTCAACGCCGTCGTCCGGGACCGGGAGCCGTTGCTGCATGCCGCCAGCTCCGGTCGCGCCACCCTGCGGTTCGACCTCGGCCCCGACCTGCCCGCGATCGAGGCCGACCCGGACCAGCTCGGCCAGATCCTCGTCAACCTCGTCACCAACGCCGCCGAGTCCATCACCGGACCGGGCGGCACGATCGAGGTGCGCACCGGCTGGGAAAGCTACTGCTCCGCCGAGCAGCTCGCCGCCAGCCGGGTGGCCGAGAAGCCCGCGCCGCAACCCTTCGTCTTCGTGGAAGTCGCCGACACCGGCTGCGGGATGGACGCCGCCACGACGCAGCGGCTTTTCGATCCCTTCTTCAGCACCAAGTTCGCCGGCCGCGGGCGCGGCCTCCCCGTCGTGCTCGGCATCGTCCGGGCTCACCACGGCGCCCTCTTCGTCGATAGCCGGCCCGGCCGCGGGAGCGTGGTCCGCGTGCTCCTGCCCCTGGCCCGGCCGCCGGCGGCCTCCGCGGCCGACTCCACCGGCAGCCCGGCGGGAACCGTGGGGGACACGCATCCCCTCCGCGGACTCCTGCTGGTCGTCGACGACGAGGAGCCCGTGCGCCGGATCGCCAACCGGATGGGGCGACGCCTCGGGCTGGATGTGATCACCGCCCATGACGGCGAGTCCGCGGTCGAACTCTGCCGGCTCCATGCCAACAGCCTGACCTGCGCGATCATCGATCTGACCATGCCCGGGATGAACGGGATCGACTGCCTCCAGGCGCTCCGCGCCATCCAGCCCGGCCTGCTCGCCGTGCTCACCAGCGGGGCCCCCGGCGAACAGATCGTCGGCCGGCCGGAGGCCCCGGGCTTCGCCGCCTTCCTCCCCAAGCCCTTCTCCTTCGACCAGTTCACCGAAGCACTCCGGCAAGCCTGTCCCGCCACCGGCACCGTCGATTGACCAGCCGGACCGGGCGAGAGCGTGACGATACTTCCGGACACCTTTGTGGACTCCGGGAGGAAACTGACCGCGGATTGCACGGATCATCACGAATGAGTGTCCAGCCATCCGTGCCCATCCGTGGTCGATTCCTCGGAACCGAGTTGCTTGAGGGAACGACGGAAACCGAGGCACCTGGGCAGAGGGTGAATCGAGTGCGCGCGAATCCCGCTCCCCGCGCACCTGCCGGAAAGAAGCTGTGGTTCGGCGCGCAGGCACCCGACTCCTTGTCCCTTCGTTCTCTTCGTTGCCTTCTGTCGGTTCCGACTGCGCTTTCTGGATCAAGGCCATTGTTCCCGACTATTGGATATGCGTCCGCGCTAGATCGTGGGCGACGGCCCCGGTCGGGCTTCGAGCCATCCACCGGCCGTGGCGACCGCACCGCGCGGTCGCCGGCTCAATCCTTGAACGCGAAGTCCGGCGGGATCTCCGGGCCGGTCGCGCGCTTCAGGTTGCGCCGCTCCGTGGCGAGATGCTCGCGCACAAGCTCCCCCATCGAGCCGCAGCCGAGGAAATCCGGATTTTTGTAGTGCTGCGCCAGGCTCGCGCGCAACTGCTCCACATGGGCGAGCGGCGCGAGTTCCTGGGCGGCCATCGCCTCGAGCAGCAGGTCGAGCCGCTGCCGGATCAGGTCGGCGCGCTGCGTGATCAACGTCTGCTCCTCGCGCTGGTACTGGAGCGCGGTGGTGGCGTTGAGGTGCTGCAGGCAGAAGAGCGCGAGATGCCGGTTCTCGGGGAAGAACTGCGGCAGGTAGAAGTTCTTCCGCGGGCTGTACGACTGCTGGTCGAAGTCCATCGCGCGGAAGCGGATCGTCGGCTCGTCGAAATCGGGCACGACCAGCGCCACGAAGTTGTACGCCCGCATGTCGCCGAGCAGCCGGATGAAGCAGCGCTCGTTGAACTTCACCAGCTCCTTGGCCACGCGGATCGGCTTGAGG
>JAEXPG010000033.1 GCA_023447015.1 Verrucomicrobiota bacterium | reverse complement strand
GTGAACCCGGAGAACGAGACGACTGTGGCCGTGCTCACTCGCGTTACGCCCGGACCGCCACTGTCCCTGCAGAGCTATCTGCTCGGTCTTTCGGGTGTGCGCTTCCGTACCTACATGTGGGTCTCGGTTGTCGTGCAGGGGGTGATGGGGTCGGCGTTCATTGTTTTTGGCAAGACACTGATGTCCGGCGAGGGCAAGAAAGCCTTGATTGGCCTCATGGTGCTCGTGTTCGCCATCGCGCTCGTGCAGCTCGTTCGCAAGCGTCTCGCCAAGCGCGATGCCGGCCAAGCCTGACAACGATGCGGCCGCGGCGCTCTCCGTCGGCGACCTGACCGGGCGGATCAAGGAGCTGCTCGAGGGGGCGTTCCCCGCGCTCTGGGTGCGCGGCGAGGTGTCCAACCTGCGGATGCAGGCGAGCGGGCACTGCTACTTCACGCTCAAGGACGAGCGGGCGCAGATCGCGGCGGTGATGTTCCGCGGCGACGCCGTGCGCGCGCGGGTGCAGCTGCGCGACGGGCAGCAGATCGCCGCCTATGGCCAGGTGAGCGTCTACGAGGTGCGCGGCCAGTATCAGCTGATTGTCCGTGCGGTCGTCGAGGACGGCGCCGGACGGCTGCAGGCGGAATTCGAGAAGCTCAAGCAGCGGCTCGCCGCCGAGGGGCTGTTCGCCGCCGAGAACAAGGTGCCGCTGCCGTCGCTGCCGCGCACGATCGGCTTCATCACCTCACCCACCGGGGCGGCGGTGCAGGACTTCATCCGGATCCTGGAGCGCCGCGGTTGGCGCGGCCACCTCGTGGTGCTGCCGGTGAAGGTGCAGGGCGAAGGCGCCGCGGCGGAGATGGTCGCGATGCTGGAGCTCGCGCAGCGCGTTGGAGCCCGGCCGGCCGGGGACGCTCCGCTTGCGGCGGAAGGCGGCGGGAAACAACGGCGGAAGCCGCTAGTCGCGGCGGCCGAGCTCGACCTCGGGCTTGCGGATGCCACGGGCGACGCCGGGCCGGTTTCGCCGGACGCCCGGCCCCTGCCCGCCTTCGATCTGCTGGTGATCGGGCGCGGCGGCGGAAGCCTGGAGGACCTATGGGCCTTCAACGAGGAGCCGCTCGTGCGCGCGGTGGCGGCCTGCCGGATTCCCATCATCTCGGCGGTCGGGCACGAGATCGACTTCACGCTGTGCGATTTCGCCGCGGATGCGCGCGCCGAGACGCCGAGCGCCGCGGCCGAGCTGATCTCCAGCGACTTTCTCGACGGCGCCGGCCGCGCCGCCCAGGCGGCCCGGCGCATCGACGAACTGGCGACCGATGACCTGGAGCGGGCGGGCGACCGGCTCGCCGCCGCGCGCAACCACCTGCGGCTGCTCGCGCCCTCGGCGCAGATCGAGCAGGCGTGGCTGCGGCTCGACGATCTCGGCAACCGGCTCGGGGCGGCGCTGCGGCAGTCGGTTGGACTGCGGCGCGAGGAGCTGGCGGCGGTGCGCAGCCGGCTCGATCATCTTTCGCCGGAGGTCCGGGTGCGGTTCGAGTCGCAGCGCCTGCTCGGGCTCTGGAAACGGCTGCAGGCGGCGAGCCCGGAATCCGTGCTCAACCGCGGCTTCGCGATCGTGCGCGACGAGGAGGGGCGACCCTTGGCGCGGCGGGCGGAGGTGCGCGCCGGGAGCGCGTTGCAGGTTCAGTTCGCCGACGGCGCCGCGAAGGTCCGCGCGGAGTGAGGTTGGGCCGGCGGAGTCACCCTCGGCGCGGCGGGCCCTCGCGTTTTTCGCCCGACGGTCCGGCGGCGCCGCTCACACGGGCTGGACGGCGCGCTGGAGGGCCTCGCGGAGGGCGGGGGTGGTGAAGGGCTTCTGGACGATGCCGGCGAGGCGTTCGTGGGCGAACTGCTCGAGCAGCTCGCCGGACCCGTGGCCGCTGATGAGCAGGACGGGCGTGTCGGGGCGGAGGGCGCGAATTTCGCGCAGCGTCTCCACCCCGTCGCGGCGGGGCATCGAGAGGTCGAGCAGCACGGCGGCGAAGCGGTCGGGCTCCGCGCGGAACTGCGCGAGGGCCTCGACGCCGTCGGTGGCGGTCACCACCGCGAACCCGAGGCGGGCGAGCATAAGGGCGAGGACCTCGCGCACGGGCTCCTCGTCGTCGGCGACGAGGATGGTGCCGGACCCCTGCCAACTGGTGGCGGGCGCGGGCTGGGTCTGCGGGGTTGCCGGCGTCGGACTCGCCGGGATCAGGATGGAGAAGGTGGTGCCGCGTCCCGGATGGCTGGTTACTTCGAGCGCGCCGTGGTGCCCGCGCACGATGCCGAGCACCGCGGAGAGGCCGAGGCCGCGGCCGGTGAACTTGGTGGTGAAGAAGGGGTCGAAGATGCGGGCGACGGTCTCCGGGGGCATGCCGCAACCGGTGTCCGCGACGCGGAGCTCGAGGCTGTCGCCTCCCGGGTGGTCGCCGGAGGAATGGCAGCGGGCGAGGCGTTCGGGGGTGACGTGCGTGCGCCGGGTCGTGACGGTGATGGTGCCGGGATTGGTGCCGAGTGCTTCGGAGGCGTTGATCACGAGGTTCATCACGACTTGGCGCAGCTGGGTGGCGTCGGCGAGAACGGGCGGCAGACCGCGGGCGAGGTCGAGGGTGAGCGTCGCCTTCTTGTTGAGCGAGAGATGGAGGAGGCGAGCGGTCTCCTCGACAAGCTGGCCGAGGTCGAGCGGGGTGACGAGGAAGCGCGCCTTGCCCGAGTAGGCCAGCATCTGGCGGCAGAGGTCGGCGGCGCGGAGGGCGGCAGTCTCGATCTGGCTCAGGCTCGACTCGAGCGGGGATTCGGGCGGGAGGTCGAGTTTGGCGAGGGAGGCGTTGCCGAGGATGCCGGTGAGGAGGTTGTTGAAGTCGTGCGCGATGCCGCCGGCGAGCACGCCCAGGCTCTCGAGTTTCTGGGTCTCCTGCAGTTTGCGCTCGAGGGCGAGGCGGTCCTCGGCGGCGCGGCGGCGTTCGGTGATGTCGCGGGCGAGGCCGAGCAGGCCGGCGGGCCGGCCGTCGCGGTCGAGGAAGCGGGCGAGGGAGATCTCGGTCCAGACGGGGGTGCCGTCGCGGCGGCAATCCAGCCATTCGGCGTTCCACTCGGTGCCGGCGGCGGCGTGGGTGAGGCGGGTGCGCATCTCGGCTGCGAGTGCGGGCGGATAACGGTTGAGGAGCGGGCGCCCGAGGAGTTCGCCGGCGCCCCAGCCGAAGAGGTGTTCGGCGCCCTCGTTCCAGAAGGTGACGGTGCCGTCGAGCTCGGTGCAGAAGACGGCGTCGCGCATGCGCGAGAGCAGGAGGGCGGCGCGAGCGAGGGTGGACTCGGTGGCCTTGCGCGCGGAGATGTCGCGGATGTAGCCGGTGATGTACTCGCGGCCGGCGTGGAAGAACCGGTTGGCGGACATCTCGGCCGGCACGATGCTGCCGTCGCCGCGGAGGTGGAGGGTCTCGACGACGCAGGAGCCGTTGGTCCGGAGCTGCTCGCGCAGGTTGGTGGTCTGTTCGACGCCGAAGGTGGGATCGATGTCCTCGAGGCCGAGGCCGACGAGTTCCTCGCGGTTGCGCAGGAAGTGGCGGCAGCAGGCGTCGTTGACCCAGACGAAACGGAAGTGGCGCGCGGGATCGATCCAGTAGACGGGGTCCTGGCTGGACTCGGCGTTGAACTTGAAGGCGGTGGCCTCGCGCTCGAGTTCGCGGCGGTGGCGGGCCCGCTCGACGCGGGCGGCGGCGATGCGCAGGCGCACGCGGAGAAGGGCGGGGACGACGGGCTTGGTGAGATAGTCGTCGGCGCCGGCGTCGAGCACGGCGGCGAGGTCGGCGGGGTCGGTGCGGCCGGTGCAGACGAGGATGTGCGTGTCGTCCCAGTTGTGGTCGGCGCGGAGCTGGCGGCAGAAGTCGAGGCCGTCGATGCCCGGCAGACCGAGGTCGAGCATGAGCAGGTCCGGCACGGAGTCGCCGTGCTGGGCGAGCGCCTCCTCGGCGGAGCGGCAATGGGCGAC
This sequence comes from Verrucomicrobiota bacterium, assembly GCA_023447015.1. GTDB lineage: Bacteria > Verrucomicrobiota > Verrucomicrobiia > Opitutales > Opitutaceae > CAJCBL01. The sequence continues at coordinate 220 of JAEXPG010000033.1, read as the reverse complement.
GTGCCAGCCCTCGTCGCCGAGGACGCGGGTCGCGATGCGCACGGAGGCGGCGTCGTCTTCGACGATGAGGCAGCGGTGGTGGACGAGAGGAACGGACATGACGGCGAGCCGCGGAGCCGTCGGGCCCGCGGTCCGTTCGTCAATCGGCGCCGTGGGCGGATGCTGAAGCCCGAACTGGGGGGATCGCGGGAGTGGAATCCTAGGGTGAGATACCCAGGGA
>JAEXPG010000011.1 GCA_023447015.1 Verrucomicrobiota bacterium | reverse complement strand
ACTCGCCGAAGATGGTGACCTTCGCGGGATCGCCGCCGAAGGCCGCGATGTTGCGCTGCACCCAGCGCAGGCCGGCGATCTGGTCCTGGATGCCGTAATTGCCGGAAGCCTTGTGCGGGGATTCGGCGCTGAGCTCCGGGTGTGCGAGGAATCCGAGGGAGCCGACGCGGTAGTTGATGCTCACCAGCACGACACCCTTGCGCGCGAGAAACTCGCCGTTGTGCGTCGGAGTGGAAGTGGAGCCGAAGGCGAAACCGCCGCCGTAGATCCACACGAGCACGGGCAGCTTCTCGCCCGCCGATTTCGCGGGCGTCCAGACGTTGAGGTAGAGGCAGTCCTCGCTCACGTTGCCCTTGCCGTCGCCCTGATAGGGATCGGCGGCGAACGCGGTGGCGGGGCGTATGCCGTCCCACTTCGCGTGCGGTTGCGGCGAGCGCCAGCGGAGGTCGCCGACCGGCGGCGCGGCGAAGGGGATGCCGCGATAGACGGTCACGTCCTTCTCGGCGATGCCCTGCACCAGACCGTATTCGGTGGCGACGGGGGCCGGTTGCTGGGCGAGGCACAAGCCGGCCCCGAGGAGCGAGAGGAGGGTGACGAGACGGATTTTCATGCGGAGAGGGATTGGGAAGAGGAAGCAGGGGTGGAGACGTGCAAAGGGCGTGCAGGTTGCGGTTATTTTGACGTGGAGGCCGCGGGCGCAACTTGGCCGGAGAGGCGCTGAAACAGCGAGGGATCATACTCCTCGAGCCCCGTGATGCTGTAGAGGTGGTTCGCGGAGATCCATGGCAGCCAGAAACGGTGACCGCTGGTACCGCGGCCGGCGCCACCGGGGCCCATCCGGAATCCTTCCTGCTGCCAGCCGGGGCCCTTCAGATCGTAGAGGCGCCCCGGCAGCGCGACCATGGACTTCGTGCCGTGCAGGAGCAGGTGGGCGACATCGAGGTAGTGCGGGTCCCCGGTGAGCCTGGAGAGCTTCGCGTACGATGCGGCCGACCAGTCGAGATACTCGTCCATGCCGCCGGTGTGGAGCGCGGTGATGCCCTGGCCGCCGATGATCGAGACCCCCTTTTTCCAGCGCAGGTTCGCATCGTCGGCGTCGAGGGGCATCGGCAGATTCCAGATCCAGGTCCAGCTCTCGGCGAAGTCGGCGGCCGCCTGCGCGCGCTCGAGCCATTTCTTCTCCCCGGTCGAGTCGTGCAGGCTCAGGAACGCTTCCAGGCTCAACATCCCGGCTTCCTTGTCGGTGATGTTCGGGTTGTCGCTGGCCCCGCCGATGAACAGCCCGCGGACACCCCAGTTCGCCCAAACGTATTCGGCGGCGCGGAGTGCGGACTCGCGGTATTTCGGGTCGCCCGTTTCTTCGGACATCAGGATGAGCAGCGGCACCGGGCAATAGCTCGCGGTGCCGGTCGGCTCAGCGATCTCGTTGGAGCCGGCCTTCCACCGGCGCGGGAACGAGCCGTCCTCGCGCTGCTGCAGGATCAGCCAATCGACGTAGGTCTTGACCCAGTTGAACCACTCCGGATGGGGCCGGCCGAGCGTCCGTTCGCGGCGGTAGGCGCGGATCAGCACGGTCATGTCCTCGGTGGCGTTGCGCAACCACGGCGCGAGCCAGACGTGATCCCACGGTTTCCCGGTCTCGAGGTCGTAGCCGGTTCCCTCCAGCGGGACGGTGGGCAGGGCCGCGATCAGGGACGAGATGATCCCGAGGCCGGTCGCGCGCATCTTCCGGCCGCGCTCGGTCGGGTCGCGATCGCCCTCGCGCAGCAACTGGTCCGCGCACTCGATGTTTTTGCCGACGAAGCCCATCGCCACCATCGTCCAGTTCCATTGGCGCTGGTCGGTCACGGTGCTGAGGACGAAAGGAATGGCGGTGCGCCCGTCGATGGTGGCGGCCTGCGCCTGGAGATGGTCGAGCAGGACGCGCCGCATCTGCTCGACGTCGATCGGCGGCACGGCGGGGCGCAACGTGGCCCACGCCCAGCGCCACGAGTTGCGGGTGAGGTCGCGGAAGGACTCGTTGCGCCCGAAGCGGAAGCTCACGGAGTAGCGATGGGCGGTGCCCTCCGCGATCGGGTGATAGCGCCGGAACCACTGCGGCGGCTTCGCCGAATCCGGGGCCCCCGTGTAGAGGCCCGCCGTGCCGGGGAAACGAAAACCGAACTCGACCGGGCCGTTGTCCGTCTGCCACGCGCCCAGTGCGCCGAACTGAAAGCGCGCGTCGATCATCACGGTCTGCGCCAAGGTGGTCTCCGCGACGGTCGAGTCGCCGCGCGGAGCCGGGTCCAGCACGGACACCGATGCGCCGCCGTTGAGGGAGAGCGCGAACAACGGTGCGGGGAGGATATCCTCGCGCATGAGGAACCGCCGGGCCGCGTGGTTCAACGTGCCGCCCGGGGAGCGCTCGCCGTCGTAAGTGGGATCGCCGTACAGCGCGCCCGGAGCCAGACAGTTGACGTCGGCCCAGCTCACGGACGGATCGACGGCGAAGACGACCGACGACTCGAAGCCGCCCGGCGCTTTTCCGCGCACCTCGACGCTTCGGACCACCGTGGCCACGTCGCCATGCAGACTCCACCGGTCCTGCACGCGGAACACGACCTGGTCGCCGCCGGGAATCTCCGCGCGGGCGAGCAGCTCATTTCCGGCGCCGGACTTCTCGATCGTCGCGTAGCCGGCCGTGAACGGACGGATGTCGTCCTCCGCCCGATAGACCTCGATCCGCGCGGGCTTCGCCTGCCGGAAGCCCGGAGTGCCGGCGCCCTCGACGACGAGTCCCCATTGGCCCTCGGGGCCGCGGACGAAGGAGACGGTGGATCCCATCGTCAGGTTGCCGAGGTCCACGCGGTCTCCGGATTGCGCGAGCAGCGCCGTGCCGAACAGGCCAAGCCCGAGCGCCATGAGTCCGGCGGTGCGGTTGAGCGGACGGGCATGGCAACCGCGCAGGGGGCGTGGGCGAGTTTGGGTGGTCGGCATGGCGCAGCGGGGGATGTATGGCGCGAGGGGAGTCGGGGGCGGAAGAGCGCTTCAGCGGCGCTCCACGCCGACGACGATCTGGGTGAACGAATGGGCCGGGAAGCTGTAGTTGAGCGACGTGCCTTGCGTGGCGATCTGTGCGACCGTCGGCGGGTAGGTGTCGCGCGCCTCGTAGGTGTAGGGCGCGTCGGAGATGTCGTCGTTGGCCACGAGGCTCACGGTGGCGGTCGGGGCGAAGGTGCCGACGATGCTGCGGATGTCGGTGGCGATGGCCTCCTCCTTGTGGCGGTTGACGACGTTGAGCACGACCTGCTTCGCCTTCTCGTCGTAGACGGCGGACACGTCGAGGTACGGGATCTTCGAGTAGTGGTCGCTCGTGCGGAAGGTGTCGCAGGTGACCGTGGGCGAAAGCGCGGTGCCGCGGGCGCGGGTGGAGAAGAGTTTGAAGGTGTAGAAGAGCGGCGACTTGTAGGTGGCGTCGGTCTTCGGGTCGCGGCCGAGGA
>JAEXPG010000657.1 GCA_023447015.1 Verrucomicrobiota bacterium | reverse complement strand
GGACGAGGTGGACGGCAAGTATGCGCAGGTGGCCCGGCCCCGGACGCGCGGCGAGCTCGCGCAGGGCATCCTGATGTCGCTCAACCCCCTGTTCGGTCGCGAAACGGTGTCGTCGGCGACCGAACTGGCGCAGAAGGCGTCGGCGTGGTACGCGCAGCACCGCAACGAAGACCGGGCCTCGCTGCGGCGGCTCTTTCTGGCCGCGGGCGACAGCGGGGTCTTCTGGCTGATGCTCCGCTCGAAGGCCCCGGCCGATCACGAGGCACTGGAATCCTTCATGCTCACGGGCGACGATCCGATGGGGCGGCTGCGGTATGTGGGCGACTACGTGCGGCAGCAGGGCGCGGCGGCGAAGCCGTTCGTGGAGAAGTATCTCGCGGCGTTCGAGAAGCAGATGTCCGCGGCGGGGCCCTCTGCGCCGCCGCAACGCGAGGAGCGGGAGGAGCAGGTGAAGCAGGTGCGCCGCATGCTCGAGGAATTTGTTTCCGCGAAGACGGGATTGCAGATGGTGGCGGAACTCGCGGCGGATCCACGACCATGGAGCGAGGAGGCGATGCAGGAGGCTGTGCGCTCGTTGTTGCTCAAGCTCGCCCGGGAGGATCGGACCGCGGTGCGGACGGCACTGTTGCAGGGGTGCTTGCAGGCGAAGGACGACCGGATGGCGGCGCTGCTCGTGCAGTGTGTCGCCTACGAAGGGATGGTTCGCGATCAGTTCCAGTCGGCTGGCGACGAGCAGGGGGGCGCAGTCGCGCCGCCGAAACTGGAGGTGCACGCCGAGCTCTGGCGTCAGGTGATGGCCCGGAAATGCGCCGAGAAGATCGAATCCGGCCTCGGTACGGGGTTGATGGAGTTCTCCGATGTCGTCGCGCTCACGATCGAATCCGTTTACGGGAAGGGTGAGACGCAGTTCGAGTCCGGGCTGGTCCAGGCCCTGGGCAAGCGCCTCAATGTGATCGCCGCGCAGCGCGGGCGGGCGCGACTCGAGGGGCGGTCGGATGCGGATCTGCCGCCGTTCCCGAGTGCGGAACGCGTCGCCGCCGAGCGCCGGGCGCAGCTCGCCCGGCTGCTGCAGGAAACGCCGCTCGAGCGACTGCAGGAGGAGGTGGGACGGCTGAGTCTCGACGAGGTGCTGGTCCTTCCCTCGCTCCTCGACGCGGATGCGAAATTGAACGAACGGCTGGTGCCGGCCTCGCACCTGATCGGCGAAGTGACGTTGCCGAAGGAGAACGAGGCGCTGGCGAAGGTCTGTCTTCCGCTCAAGGGGCGGGCGTTGGACCGCGGCGTACTTGAGACATTGATGGCCGAATGCCGCCGGCAGGCGGAGCTGGGGATCGACGTGACGATGAGCCTGGAGCGGAGCGTGCCGCTGGGCGGCGTGAGCCTCGCGGTCGCGGCCAATCCGGTGAAGGCGCAGTCCAAGGAGGGCGCCCCCGGGGCCGGTGCGGCGTCGCGGCCGTTTCTGCACGCGATGGTGCTGACTCCAGGCGATGGTGACGTGGGCGGCTCTGCGCAATGGCAGATCGGGCCCGCCGCGGCGGCCGCTCCGGCGAAACCCGCACCAGCCGCCGACGACGACCTGCTGCCGAGCAGCCAACTGGGGGGCGACGACTACCGTGTGCGCATGCAGGCGGAGTTCTGGGTGGCTTTCGAGAAGCTTCTCGCCCCGGCCCGCAGCGCGTGTGCGCCCTACCGCTGCTACCTGACCGTGCAGCGCCCGACGCCGCCGGCGCAGGGGGCGTCGCCCAACGACGAAATCTTTCTCGAGGAATAACCATGGAAATCAACGAAGCGGAGTGGGAGAAGGTCCGGACCCAGATGCGGGCGTTGCGCGAAGGCATCGCGACCGAGATCGTGGGTCAGGACGAGGTCGTGCAGGAGATGCTGGTGGCGCTGTTGTGCCGCGGCCATTGCCTGATCGTCGGCGTGCCCGGCCTGGGCAAGACGCTGCTGGTGCGCACGCTCGGCCGGATCCTCGGGCTGAAGTTCAACCGCATCCAGTTCACTCCCGACCTGATGCCGACGGACATCCTCGGCACCGAGATCCTGCAGGCCGACGACGAAGGCCGTCGCGCCTTCAAGTTTGTCGCCGGGCCGGTGTTCGCGCACCTGCTGCTCGCCGACGAGATCAACCGCACACCGCCGAAGACGCAGGCTGCGCTGCTCGAGGCGATGCAGGAGAAACAGGTGACGGTCGCCGGGGAGACCCGCACGCTCGAGGAACCCTTCGTCGTGTTTGCGACGCAGAATCCGATCGAGCACGAGGGCACCTATCCGCTGCCGGAAGCGCAGCTCGACCGCTTCTTCTTCAGCCTGAAGATCGGCTACCCGAGCCTCGAGGAGGAGAAGAGCATCATCCACCACCGGACCAACCCCGACGTGCGCGAGGTGCTGCAGCATGCGGAGCTGCTCGAGATGCAGCGTCTGGTCGAGGCGGTGCCGGTGCCGGACCATGTGACCGATTTCATCCTCAAGCTCGTGCACCGCACGCGGCCCCAGTCGCCCTTGGCCGACGACTACGTCAAACGCTACGTGGAGTGGGGCGCCGGCCCGCGCGCGTCGCAGAACCTGGCCCGCGCCGCGCGGGCCTTCGCGCTGCTCGACGGCAACGCGGCGGCCTCGGTGGAGGACGTGCGTCGCGCGGCGCTGCCGGTGTTGCGGCACCGCGTCATCCCGAACTACAACGCCACCGGCGAGGGCATCGGCGTCGAGGACATCGTGCGCCACCTGCTCGCGGGGTGACGGCGCCTCCGGCGGACACCCGCGCAACGACGATCCATGCCTGAGCACAAATACCTGCGGCCGGAGGACGTGAAGCGTCTGGCGAGCTACGAGTTCGCGCCCAAGGTGCTCGTGGAGGGCTACCTGAGCGGCCGGCACCGCTCGAACGCCCGCGGCACGTCGACGGAGTTCCGGGACTACCGCCAGTACGTCCCGGGCGACGATCCGAAGATGGTGGACTGGAAAGTGTTCGCCCGCACGGACCGCCACTACCTGCGCACGTTCGCGCACGAGACGAATCTCGACTGCCACCTCTTCCTCGACAGCAGCGCCTCGATGGGCTTCGGCGCGCCGCTGACGAAGCTCGAGTACGGTTCGTTCTTCACCGCGGCGTTGTGCCACCTCGTCCTGCGCACGGCCGACCGCGTTTCGCTGCAGCTCTTCGACGAGCAGATCCGGCACTTCGCGCCACCGGGCAGCACCCGCGGGCACCTGAACAAGCTGATGCAGCTCCTGGAGGACAACCGGCCGGGCGGGCGCACCCGCCTCTCCGTCGCGCTGCGGCGCGCGTATCCGCTGCTCCGGCATCGCGGTTCGCTCGTGGTGGTCTCGGATTTCTTCGACGACGTCGGCGAGATCTTCGCGGCGCTGAGCCCCTACCTGCACCGCGGCTTCAACCTCCATCTCATCCATCTGCTCGCTCCCGAGGAGCTCGAGCTGCCGCGCAAGGGGCTGCTCGCCTTCGAGGATCTGGAGACCGGGCGGCGGGTGACCGCGCACACCGACCTCCTCCGGCGCGACTACGCGCACTCGATCCAGGCCCACATCCGGTCGATCCGCGAGATGGCCGTGCGCCGGCGGATCAACTACTGCCAGGCGCGGACGGACACGCCGTTCCTCGAGCTGTTCGACCACCTCCAGGCATGAGCCTCGTCCTGACCAACGGCTGGCTCCTGCCGCTCGGCGCGCTGATCCTTGTGCCGCTGCTCGTGCACCTGTTCGCGCGCGCGCGGCCGCCGGTGTTCCCGTTCAGCTCGGTGGAGTTCGTCCGTCGCATCCAGCGGAAGTCGGTCCGCCTGAAGCGGCCGCAGTCGCTGCTGGTCCTGCTTGTGCGCACGCTCCTGTGCGCGGCGCTCGTGGCGTTGTTCCTCAAACCCGTGCTGTTCCGCGCCGGCCGGCTCGGCGGCGGCGGCACGCGGCGGAACGTCGTGCTCCTGGTCGACGCCACCGCGTCGATGGCTGCCGTCGAGGGGACGCAGACGCGGTTCGCCGGCGCCTGCGCGAAGGCGACCGAGGTGCTCGCCGAGCTCGGTGGCGACGATCTTGCCAACATCGTGTGGCTCGGTGCGCCCAACCGCGCCGAGTTTCCGCGGCTCTCGCCCAACATCGCGTACCTGAAGAAGGCGTTGCGCACGGCCACGGTGACGACGGAGGCGTCCGACCTCGGCGGTGCGCTCGCGCGGGCCGCCGAGATGCTGCAGGGCCAGCCCGGCGCGGCGGAAATCTACATCGTTTCGGACTTCCAGTGCACCACCTGGGGCGCGCAGGAGCTGGCTGTGCCGGCGGGACTGGCGGTGCATCCGATCAAGATCGGGCGACGCGACCTCGGGAATCTGGCGGTCACCGCCCTTTCGGTCGATCCGCTCAACCCGCTGCCGGGGCAGGAGGCGACGGTGACCTGCGAGGTGCGGAACTTCTCGACCGAGCACGGCCTCGGGACCCTCTTCCTGCGCGCTGGGGACTCGCCGCAGACGCGCGAGCTGCGGCTGGCCCCGGGCCGGACGGAGAATGTGCTTTTCCGTGTCGCGCTGACGACGCCGGGCGAGAAGGCCGTGGCGGTGTCGCTCAGCGAGGACGCGTTTCCCCAGGACAACGAGCGTTGGGCGATGCTCGACGTGGTGGAGCATCTCCGCGTCGGTCTGGTCGAGGGCGACGCGCAGACGACCGGTTACTGGCGCCGCGCGCTCGGTGCGCTCGGTTGGGTGCGGCTCGAGAGAGTGGAGGCCGCGCAGCTCGGGGAGTTCGACGGCGATGCCCTTGTCCTTGCCACCGGGGCCGGTGAGCCCGGGCAGGCCGAGGCGCTCCGCCGCTACCTCGCCCGCGGCGGCCTGGTGGTGTGGGCGCCGGGCGGCGGGGTGCCCGTGGCGAACC